>JBGSTR010000766.1:0-5558 GCA_041736365.1 Chromatiaceae bacterium
GGCACGCGGGCGGGCGAGCTGCAAACGACAGACGCGGTGGGCCGCCGCGCCATCAGGGTGGTGGCGGCGGTGCGAACCCCGGTTCGCAGAACACGGGCCCGAGTGGGATGTTCGAGAATCCCTACAACTTCATCCCGGTGCTGGCGCGTGATGACACACAAGGGGAGCTGTGGGACGTGGAGCCCGAGGGGCACCATCGTTACCACCCGGATCGTTGGACCGGGCGTATCCACATCGAGCTGACGACGAAGACCCCACTCCTGGTCCCCGACCTTGGGGTGGAGCGGCAGAACGGCCATAAGGTATTTGGTCTGCGTCTGGACGAAAACGGTGTTCCGGTGCTGCCCCCGACGAGCATCAAGGGGCCCCTGCGTGTGGCATACGAGGCCATCACCAATAGCCGCATGGGGGTCTTTGCCGACCACGGAGAGCGGCTTGCCTTGCGCCCTCCGGCGCAAAGTGGCGCTGCGGTTGTCCCCGTTCGGGTAAGCGAGGACGGTGAGCATCTTCAGGTGCTCCGCGGGACCACGACCCTGACCGCGAGCGGCGCTCCCGCTCAGGGAGAGCCGCAATGCGCGGCTTGGCTGCCTTACCACGGGACGAAACACCTTCTGAAGGGCGGGCGGAATTTGGCCTGTCACGGGAGCCGGGTCTGGGCGCGCATTCAGGGGTGGGCGCATTTTCGGAGGCGTCACGCGAACGATGCGTGGCGGCAGGATTTCCGTTTCTGGCGCGCCCTGGAATTGGCGCCCGACTCCGAAAACAGCCCGACGGACACCCCGACCGTTCACCCAGAACCGTTACGTCCCCCACCTGCCGACCCGAACAAGCGGACCGGCTCCACTCCGGTCGATCTCAAAACCCAATGGGTTCGCGGATGGGTGATGATCAACGGGCTCAATATCACCCGCAAGCACGACGAGCGCGTGTTCT
Organism: Chromatiaceae bacterium; assembly: GCA_041736365.1. Classification (GTDB taxonomy): domain Bacteria; phylum Pseudomonadota; class Gammaproteobacteria; order Chromatiales; family Chromatiaceae; genus JBGSTR01. Next base: position 934 of record JBGSTR010000766.1, read on the forward strand.
TGGAGCCCACGAACGAGGAGGCGAAGGAAACGATCCCAGTGACGCCTGAGCTGAGGTCGGCCTGGCGGACCCTGATCGCGAGCTATCGCGATGCGAACGAGCGTGAGCTGACGCGTGGACACCGGGCACCTTCTGCGCTTCCGCAAGACGGTACCTATGACTTCTCGCGGCACATTCATGAGGCGTGCGCTCGCTCGACGGCAAGTCGTTTGGAGCCGGGTACCCTGTGTTACGCGGCGCTCTCCGGCGATGGGCAAGGCCGGCGCGCGGATGCCCTCTACCCGGTGATGATTTCGCGCGATCTCTACCCCTGCGCCCCTGATGCCTTGCTGCCCGACAATGTGGGTCCGGCCGCCAAGCTTGGTCAGCTCTCGCCGGCGGACCGCGTATTCGGCTGGGTAAATCAAGGGGGCAACGGCAGCTTCAAGGGCCAACTGCGCATTGGCGCCGTGACCTGCCTCGACGGCGCTAACGCCATCAAGCTCCAAGAAGGAGTCCAAGGTACGCCGCTTGCGATCCTCGGACAGCCGAAGCCATCGCAGGCGCGCTTCTATGCGGCTGCCAATAAGCGCGGAGACCCATTGCCAGATGGCGGAAACAAAAAGGACGGGTATCGGGCTGACGGCGGGCTGCGCGGGCGCAAGGTGTACCCACACCAGCGCCAAGCGGAGATGAAGGGATACTGGATTCCGGTGGATGATGTCAGGCAACCCTTGCCCGAACGCCTCAATGGACGGGAGGTTTTTCGGGAGTGGCAGAGCCACGGGCGCGAACGGACCGACCAGAACCGCTCCATCACCGCCTGGGTCAAGGAGGGAATGCGGTTCGCGTTCGACCTTGACCTGATCAACCTGAGCGCCGTCGAGCTAGGCGCTATGTTGTGGTTGCTTGACGAGCTTGCCGAGGGACACCTGCGGATTGGCGGCGGCAAACCGTTGGGTTTTGGGTCCGTGAACCTTCACGTCATCAGCCTCGACTTGAGCAACGGTGCCTCGCTTGCCGCGGATTACCGGGCGTTCGGGGCGAGAGTATCCGGCGGGCGGCGCATCGTAAGCAAGGCGGATGCCGAGGGGGTTAAGGATACCTATATGTCCGCTCTGAGCAGTGCCTTGGGTCAACAAGGGTCCTTCGAAACGCTACCGATCATCAAGGCATTTCGCAACGCGGCGCGGGGCGGCAACCTCCCGACACATTACCCGCGTACCGATCAGCAGCGTGGGCCGGTGGGCGATACCTACAAGTGGTTTACGCACAACGAGGACTGGACGAACAGCCGCCATGAGCGGCACAGCCTCCCCTCGCTCGGCAATGACGACGATGATCGAGGTCTCCCGACACTAATAGCGACTTGACCTTGTTCGTTTTCATCTTCCGGTTCTCGAGAAGGAGAAGCGATAAACTCGACGGCTGAGGCTGTTGACCGTCGCTCGGTCGCTAAAAGCCAATCTCATTCGCCATCAATCCCGCGCGAGATTCCGCGCCGCTTAATGAACGATGCTTGTTGCGGCCGACACCATCAACTGTTGAGAGGTCTCCCATGCCCAACCTCATCCTATCCACTTGCGGAACCAGTCTGCTCACCAACCTGGCCGGCGAGCGTCGCAGCCTGGTCACCCGATACGCCAATGCGCGCTCGCCCGATGCGGTGCCCGTTGCAGATCGGGCGACCCTGGAAGGGCTGATCGCGACCGCGCGGGATCGCCTGCTCGCGGCCGACGCAGCGGAAATGGAGAGGCTCTCTGCGGAGTTGAATGGGCTCTTGCGCCTTTGCGGTGGCGAACTGCGTCGCGACCGTGACACCCATTGGCTTATCGCCACCGATACCTGGTTGGGGATCGCCACGGCGGAGGCAATCGGCGAGGTCTTGGCGGCGGCAGGGCAGGTGGCGGAGGTGAAGTGCATCCAGGATTTGCGCACCGACGACCTCGCGGAGTTCCGTGCCGCGATGGCGGAGCTGGCGCGACTGTGCGCCCAGGATGTACGCGGCTACCGTAAGAGCGGTTGGCGCGTGGTGTTCAATCTGACCGGGGGTTTTAAGAGCGTTCAGGGCTTTATGCAGGCGCTGGGGACGCTCTATGCGGATGAGAGCGTCTACGTTTTCGAACGCACCGACGAGCTGCTTCGTCTGCCGCGTTTGCCGACAACGCTCGACGCGAATGGCTTGGTGCGCCAGCACGAGTCGGTGTTTCGCCGACTGGCGGCCGGATTGCCGGTGTCCGTCGATCAGGCCAAGGATGTGCCGGATGCCCTGCTCATGGAGGACGCTGGCCTGGTGACCATGTCCGTCTGGGGCGACGTAGTGTGGGCGGAGGCTGGGCCTGGATTGCTTGGTGAACGCGTATGGCCGCCCGTCGACGAAAAGCTGAGCTTCGGGCCCGGGTTCGAGAAGAGCACCGTTACATGCAGCGCTGATGAGAACCGCCAGATCAACGAGCGTCTAGGAGACCTTGCCCGGCACTTGAACGAGCCCGGTTACTGTCCGGCTAGACTCGACTTCAAGAAGCTGAAGGGGCGGCCGAAAGGCAAAAGTACGCACGAATGCAATGCCTGGTCGAAGCACGGCGCCAAGCGACTTTTCGGGCACTTCGAGGGTGAAGTCTTTTTGGTGGACAGCCTGGACGAGGGGCTTCATTGAGCAACTGGCTAGCCAAGGATTCGCGAGACGAGGCGACTTCGCCGATGGCTAGTCTGCGTGTACCTCGCAGCCGTCGCAGGGACGCGGTTGTCGTGACGCGACCCGGATGACGACGCGTTGTCTTTACCTGGCCCTGTCCACCGGCCAGAACATCGCCAACGTGCTGCCCATCCTCGAGTTGGCGGAGCCCGGGGACCGGGTGTTGTGGATCGAGAGCGCAACGGCAGCTCGCCGGGGCTGGAGCGAGGGGGCGTTGCAGGTGCTCGCGGATCAGTACGGCGCCGACGTGATCCGCGAGACCTTGGTGGACGACGAGCCAGCATCGGTGTTTCGACTCCTCGCCGGGCATCCCGCCCTCGCTACGGCTGAGCGCCGCTGCCTGATCCTGAATGGCGGCACCAAGCCCCAGATGCTCGCGGCCCAGGCGGCGCTCGGACCGGTTGGTCTTGAATGGGCGTACAACCTGGAAGCGCCTTGTGGCCTGGAGCGCTTTCCCGCGGGTGCTGCGGATACGGCGCGCCCGGCCGTCTATGCTCGCCACCGGGTTGACCTGCCCGACATCCTGCGCTGCGGGGGGCGAGAGATCGAGCGCGGCACCGGCGAGCGGATCTGGCCGGGGGTCTGGCGCGAGCCTGCTCCCTCCTATGGCCGCGACCCCGCTTTGACTGCCGCCACCCACGCGGCTTGGCACGTCTACAAGCGATGGGGCAAGGTCCAGGAGGGCCAGGAGCATGAGGAGTGCCTCGAGAAGGCCGCTGCGCGCAACCCCGAGCTAGCCACCCGCGTGCCCTACGACGAGCTGCCCACCCTGGTCCCGAAGCGGATGCGCTCGTTCAAACGGGTCATCGGCAGAGGCCGCGAGGTCAATGACGTGATGGCGCGAGAGATCTACAACAGTAGCCAAGGACTCGCGCTCGCCGGACGCGAGGCGTGGCTTCGGCGCGGCGTCCAAAGCCCGCCCGACGTCGGGATGGATTTCGAGGGCGCCGTCCGTGCTCGAGTGCTGGGGTGGCTGGACGGTCGCCCTGACTACGCCGGCCTGATGCAATCCGTGTGGCGCAATGTCAAGGTGTGTCGCAGCGAGGACCAAAGGGGCAGCTTGGCGGAGATCGACTGCGGCCTGGTGCTACGCAACGGTGTCGTGCTCAATTTGGAATGCAAGTCCTACGAGGCCGACTTGAAGGACCTGAACTCCCGTCTCGCGGAGCTTCAGCGCGCCGCCTCGCGCCCGGCCGAGATGGCGGTATGCATGCCACTATTCACGGGCTTCGCGGATCAGGGTTGGTTCGCGCCCATGGCTGCCCGCGCCGAGAAGCTCCGCGCGTGGCGCTATTTCCAACTCCTGCCCTTCACCTTGGAGGGTCAGCCGGAGAGCTATAAGGATTTCCGGGGGGAAGAGGTTCGGGTCGATACCTTCGAGCAGGCCCTGGAGGCATGGCTGCGCCGCTACCTGCCGCCGGGGTCGCGCCGCTGAGCGGCGACCCGCTTCGCGAAAGACGCAATGGCTAGGGAGCGCGAGACAAGCTTTCGAAGAAGACGTGCTCGGGCTGAAACCCGGCAGAATAGTCGCGACCAATGATTGACGTGCCACGGCCCTCAGCGGAGACGTCCATGACCACCTACTTCGTTACCCGCCATCCAGGCGCCCGGGATTGGGCGGCCGAGGAGGGCATCGCCGTCGATGTCGTCATCGAGCATCTGGACCCCGCCGTTGTTCGTCCGGGCGATACGGTGATCGGGTCCTTGCCCGTGAACCTCGCGGGCGACGTGTGCGAGCGTGGGGGCGCCTACCTGCACCTGTCGCTCGATCTGAAGGCCGAGCTGCGCGGTCGCGAGCTGACGGCCGAGCAAATGCGCGCGTGCGGTGCGCGCCTCGAGCACTACGTCATCCGGCGGATCTTCCCTGCCGGGCGGGAGCCGATATGACGGGAGCGCGGGCACCCGGGGCCGCTCAGGAGCGGGGAAGGCGGATCTTCCAGCACCTGCTTGG
>JBGSTR010000773.1:0-8193 GCA_041736365.1 Chromatiaceae bacterium
AACGCGGAGCTCGGGCCACTCAGCGGCTCGCTGTCGCCACGCTCCTCGATCCAGGCGGCGCGCAGGTCGGGCAGGCCGAGCAGCAGATCAATCTCGGCCCGCGGGTCGGTGTAGGGCCCGGAGGTGTCGTAGACATACACCGGGGCGTTTTCCTCGACACCCTGATTGGTGTGGGTGGCGGACAGGGTAACCTCGCGCATCGGGACGCGCAGATCCGCTCGCGAGCCCTCCACATAGACCTTGCGGGAGGCGGGAAAGGGTTTCGTCGCCTCGCCCGAGAGCCGGGCGGTGCGCTTGAGAAATTCTTCGGGTATCGCGCTCATGTGATGCCTCTGATGTGGTGAGAGGGGCATGAGCGGACGCAGCTTTAGACGTCGCGCCCGGCTTCCCTCCGCCGGTACGAACCGGTTCAGGTTCCAAGGGTATTTCTCAGCCCGAAGCAGTCGGGCACCCCCAGCAGGGTCTGGTCCCGTGAATGTGAGGGCAAGGATGCCGTTCGCCAAACCCGAGTGCAAGACTCGGCAACCGCCGCAGTCGGCACGCGGGCAGATCTTGTGCCCGCCACGAGGTACATGCCGGGGACCGGCGCGAACGCGACCGCCGCTTTAGTTGACCCTGGCGATGATGCGATCGACGTAGGCGCGGGTCTCCGCATAAGGCGGGACGCCGCCGTGGCGATTCACCGCCCCTTCTCCCGCGTTGTAGGCCGCCAACGCGAGGGTGACATCGCCCTTGAAGGTCTTCAGCAGCCAACGCAGGTAGGCCATTCCTCCGCGCAGGTTGTCCTCCGGATCCCATACGTCTTCGACCCCGAAACGCTCTGCCGTCGCCGGAATCAGCTGCATCAGACCCTGGGCGTTCTTGGGCGAGAGTGCCTGGGGATTGAAGTTGGATTCGGCCTCGACCACCGCCAGCACCAGGTTCGGGTCCAGGTTGTAGGTGGGCGCGAGTGTCCGCACCAGGTCCGCAACCTTGCCCTTGGCCGGGTGACGCTTGGCGACCATTGGGGATACCGGCGGCCCAAGCAGACACTCGGCGCTTCGCGTCGGCTTGCCCTTGACCTTCAGCACCTTGAGCATGTTGCCGGCGACCGCATCCTTCTTGCGAGCCGCCTCGTAAAACCACGCCGCGGCCAAATCGCGGTCGCGATAGATCCCGCGTCCGAAGGCGTACAACTGGCCGAGCTGCACGTTCGCCTTCAGGTGGCCCTTCGCGGCGGCCTTGCAGTACAGGCGCACCGCCTTCTCGGTATCCTGCCCGACCCCCTCGCCGCGCTCGTAGCGCTCGCCCCAGTCCATCAGCGTCGCCACATCGTTGGAACGCAGGGCCTTGTCGAAGGCGACATCCTTCCCCTCGTCCTTGGCAAAGACGGCGAACGAGACGGAGATGGCGAACAAGAATGCGACCAGGTACGTAAGAGCCCATGCGCGGGACTGCGGTTCTCGAGGCAGCATGCTTCTATCCTGTTACTTCGCGGGCAGTGCGGCCGCGAGCGCGCGGTGGACACGACAATCGCATCCGCATTTATCGTCGGCAACGGAATGAGCCGGTCGCGGGATTTTGTCCCAACTGTCGTCGCGAAGCCAAATCCGGTGCATTCCGAGCGGCCCCGGACGAAGATGCGATCGTCGCGCACACCGCCCTAGGGCTTCTGAATCAGCCCGGTCTCGAGCGCATAGGCGACCAGCTCCGAGGCGTTCGACAGCCCCAGCTTGCGCATCATGGTCGCGCGGTGCTTCTCAACCGTCTTGATGCTGAGCGACAAAACGTCGGCGATCTCACGATTACGCTTGCCTTGGGCCGCCAGCTTCAGGACCTGTCTCTCGCGCGGCGAGAGAGCCCCCCAGCCGGTCTCCGCCGCGGCGCCCTCGCCGCGACCCAGATAGCCGGAGACGACCCCGCCGCAAATTGCCGGGCTGAGGAAGACCTTTCCCTCCTGGCAAGCCCGCAACGCCTGCAACAGATCGTCGCTGGTATCGTCCTTGAGCACATAGCCGTCGGCGCCCGCCTCCAGGGATACCCGAACGTGCTCCTCGCTGCGGTGCGCGGTGAGCGCGATCACCTTGATATCCGGCAGCCGCTTCTTGATCGCGGCAATCGACTCCATGCCGTTCTGGTTCGGCATGCACAGATCGATCAGCACGATGTCGGGCTCCAGCTCGATCGCGGCGGCAACCGCTTCGAGACCGTCCTTCGCCTCCGCGACGACGACGTAGCTCGCCCCACTCGACTCGATCAATGAGCGGATGCCCTGCCGGAACAGGGCATGATCCTCGGCGATGAGAATGCGCTTACTGGACATGTTGCGTCATTGCTGTGGCGGCGGCCGGCCCCGGCTCGGTCTGAAAACAAGGCATTGCAGCGAGGATAGCTCAGCGGAGCCCGCTTCAAAAGGACGGGATTGAAGCCGGCATCATCCGAGCCGAGCGGGGCGAGCTCATTCCGCGTCGCGATGGCGCTGGGCCAGGCGCACGTAGTGCTCCGCCGAATACTCGAGATACTCGAGCTCCTGCTCGGTAAGCGCCCGTGCCCGGCGCACGGGGGCGCCGACCCACAGGAAGCCGCCTTCCAGCTCGCGCCCGGGGGGCACCAGGGCACCGGCGCCGATCATGGTGCGCGATCCGATCACCACTCCGTCGAGCACGCGCGCCCCGATGCCCACCAAACAAAGGTCATGGATCTCACAGCCATGCAGCACCGCTTGATGCCCCACCGTGACCCGCTCGTGGATGATCAGAGGTGCCCCGCCGGGGCGGAAGCGGCTGTCGTGCGAGACATGCAGCACGCTGCCGTCCTGGATATTGGTGGCGTCGCCGATGGCGATTCGGTGGATGTCCCCGCGGACTACGCAAAAGGGCCAGACGGATGCGCCGGCGCCGATGGTTACGTCCCCGATCACCACGGCGGTCTCGTCGACCCACGCGTCGGGCGCGATCGCCGGCAGTTTCCCCTCGAACGGTCGAATTCGCGACATGCGAGCCTCGTGCTGCTCTCGATTTTAGCGTGCACGGCATATCATGCTTTCCCCGTCGAGCCAAGCCACGGGGGCTAAAACCCTAGGCGGGGCATTTCGCCAGCGCTCGCGCAAAGTCTTTGTTAGGCTTTCACACTTCGACCAATCGAGTCGTCCGCCGGATGCCGCAATGAACCCAAGACCCGCGCCGCGATTGCCGATCGCCCTGTTGCTGTTGGCCGCGAGCCCTAGTTGGGCCGACAACCCGTTCCTCGATGCGCCGGGCCCGGCACCCCCCTCGACCATCACGGATTCCGAGCCTTGGAAGGAGAGCGGATTCACGCTCCCGCCCCTGCCACTCGACAAGAACCTCGTGGAGTTCGAGCTCGACGGCCCGTCGGGATCCTTTCGCTACTTCATCGATACCGAGAGCCTGAGCATCGATCGCGACGGCGTGGTGCGCTACACGGTGGTCGCGCAGGGGCTTGGCGGGACGCGCAATATCGCCTACGAGGGCCTACGCTGCACACTGCGCGGCGAGTATCGAGTGTACGGCGTCGCGACCGGGGGTCGCTTCACCTCCACCGGGGAGACGAGCTGGCAGCCGATCACCTCGCTCGGTCAAGAGCAATACCGCAACGAGCTGTGGCGCTATCACTTTTGCGTCCCGCGTGAATTCAAGCCGCGCCCCAAGCGCGACATGCTCCGCTCCCTGAGCGGGCACGGCAGCCCCCGGGAGAACACCGGTTTCCAGGCTGATTAAGGAAACGCTGATTTGAAGCGTTCCCGTCCTGGCTAGGAATGGCCCGGCATTTTCAAGCGCGCTAAGGGCTTGAAAATGGAGCGGTCGGGGAGTCGCGCCTCTCGGACCGCGAGCCGATCAAATGCCGAGACGCCGTTTAATCAGCGTTTCCTTACGCACCAGCGAAGCGCCCGCGGATTGAACAACGGCAAGGCGTACCGCACTTCTCCATCGCTGCAGACACAGACGCTCCGCCGCCCGCGGGTTGGCGCTTCACCCTACGAACAGGTTTTCGAATGGCAAATCCACTTTTGGAAGACGGCGGCCTACCCGCCTTTTCGCGGATCCGTCCCGAGCACGCCGAGCCGGCGATCGACGCGCGGCTAGCCGCATGTCGAGCGCGAATCGAGGAGCTTACCCAAGTCGATCTGCCGACCTGGGAGAGCTTCGTCGAGCCGCTGGAGGAGATGGACGACGCGCTGAGCCGCACCTGGTCCCCGGTCGGACACCTCAACGGCGTGCTCAACAGCGAGGAGCTGCGCGGCGCCTACAATGCCTGTCTGCCCAAGCTCACGGAATACGGCAGCGAGGTGGGGCAGAACGAGGCGCTGTTCCAGGGCTACCGGGCGGTCTCGGCCCGGGAGCACCTGGACCCGGCCCAACACAAGCTTTTGGAGAACGCGCTGCGGGACTTCCATCTCTCCGGCGTTGATTTACCCGCGGACTCGAAGGTCCGCTTCCGCGCCATCAGCCAGGAGCTGTCGCAGCTCACCAGCCGCTACTCGGACAACGTGCTGGACGCGACCAATGCCTGGAGCAAACGCATCGGATACGCGGCCGAGCTTGCCGGCCTGCCCGATTCGGCACTGGCGTTGGCCCGCCAAAGCGCGGAGCAGCGTGGAGAGGACGGGTGGCTGTTGACGCTGGAGATGCCCTCCTATCTGCCGGTGATGACCTACGCGGACAACCGCGACCTGCGCCTTGAGATGTATCGCGCCTACGGGACCCGTGCCTCGGACCAGGGACCCGATGCCGGTCGCTGGGACAACAGCGAGCCGATGGAGCGCATCCTGGCACTGCGCCACGAGCTGGCGCAGCTCCTGGGGTTCGCCAACTACGCCGAGCGGTCACTGGCGACCAAGATGGCGCGCTCGCCCGAGGAGGTCCTCGCCTTCCTGAACGACCTCGCCGCGCGCGCGCTGCCCCAGGCCCGGCTGGAGCTGGCCGAAGTTCAGGCCTTCGCCCGCGAGGTTCACGGCATTGACGCACTGGAGCCCTGGGACCTGTCCTACTACTCGGAGAAGCTGCGCCAGCACCGCTACCAAATAAGCCAAGAGGAGCTGCGGCCCTATTTTCCGGTCTCCCGCGTGCTGAATGGCTTGTTCTCGGTAGCCGAGCGACTGTTCGGGGTGCGGGTTCAAGAGGCCGAGGCGTTCGAGACCTACCACCCGGACGTACGCTTCTTCGAGATTCGCGACACCGACACCGGGGCGCTGCGCGGTCAGTTCTACCTCGACCCGTTCGCCAGGGCCAACAAGCGCGGTGGCGCCTGGATGGACGTATGCACCAACCGAATGCATACCGCCCGCTGCGATCAGATCCCCGCCGCCTATCTGGTGTGCAATTTCTCGCCTCCGGTGGGCGGAACACCGTCGCTGCTGACCCATAACGAGGTCCTGACCCTGTTCCACGAATTCGGTCATGGTCTGCACCACATGCTGACCCGGGTCGATTACCCCGGGGTCGCCGGCATCAACGGGGTGCCCTGGGATGCGGTGGAGCTACCAAGTCAGTTCATGGAGAACTGGTGCTGGGAGCGCGAGTCCCTGGACCTGTTGGCCGCACATTGGGAGACCGGCGAGCCGATTCCCGAAACGCTGTTCGAGCGCATGATCGCCGCCCGCAACTTCCAATCGGCGATGCAGATGCTGCGACAGATCGAATTCGCGCTGTTCGATTTCCGTATTCACTTGGACTACGACCCGGCTCGAGGCGGACGTATCTACGAAATCCTGGAAGAGGTGCGCGATCGAGTTGCCGTGGTCCGCCCGCCGGCCTTCAACCGCTTCGCACATGGTTTCTCGCACATTTTCTCCGGTGGCTATGCCGCCGGGTACTACAGCTATAAATGGGCCGAGGTGCTGTCCGCGGACGCCTTCTCGCTGTTCGAGGAGCGCGGCGTGTTCGATGCGGCGAGCGGCGCGGCGTTTCGCAGCAAGATCCTCGAAAAAGGCGGCTCGGCCGATGCCATGACCCTGTATGTCGATTTTCGCGGGCGCGAGCCGAACGTCGACGCACTCCTGCGACACTCGGGTATTGCAGCCTAATTCGGACTCAACGTGCGCACGCCGCACCTACTGCCACCACCGAAACACTCGCCGAGCCAGCACCTTGAAATATGCCGACCTGCGTGACTTCATCGATCAGCTAGAGGCCCGCGGCGAGCTCACGCGCGTCGCGGCCGAGGTCGATCCCTACCTGGAAATCACCGAAATCTGCGACCGCACCCTGCGCGCGGGGGGCCCGGCGCTGTTGTTCGAGCATCCCAAGGGATCGCGGGTGCCGTTGCTCGGGAACCTGTTCGGCACGCCGCAGCGGGTGGCGCTAGGCATGGGCGAGGAGTCGGTCGGCGCATTGCGGGAGGTCGGCGAGCTGCTGGCCTTCCTGAAGCAGCCGGACCCGCCAAAGGGCCTGCGCGAGGCGTGGGAGTCGCTGCCGGTGTTCAAGCGGGTGCTGGACATGGCGCCCAAGGTCCGCCGCAACGCCCCCTGTCAGGAGATCGTCCAGGAAGGGAGCGCGGTCGACCTAAGCCAATTTCCGATCCAGCACTGCTGGCCGGGGGATGCGGCGCCGCTGATCACCTGGGGGCTGGTGGTCACGAAAGGGCCGGAGAAGGCACGCCAGAACCTCGGCATCTACCGCATGCAGGTGCTCGGCCGCAATCGAGTCATCATGCGCTGGCTGGCCCATCGCGGCGGCGCGCTCGACTATCGCGATTGGCAACGTGCCCACCCCGGGCAACCGTTTCCCGTAGCCGTGGCGCTCGGGGCGGACCCGGCGACCATACTCGGCGCCGTGACCCCGATACCGGATTCACTCTCGGAGTATGCCTTCGCCGGGTTGCTCAGGGGCAGCCGAACCGAGCTGGCGAGCTGCCAAGGATCGGATTTGCAGGTGCCGGCGCGGGCCGAAATCGTGCTTGAGGGCCACATTCACCCCGACGACATGGCCCCCGAGGGACCCTACGGGGATCACACCGGCTACTACAACGAGGTCGACAGCTTTCCCGTCTTCACCATCGAGCGCATGACGCACCGCCGCGAACCGATCTACCACAGCACCTATACCGGCCGTCCACCCGACGAGCCGGCGGTCCTCGGCGTCGCCCTGAACGAGGTGTTCGTTCCCATCCTGCGCAAGCAGTTCCCGGAGATCACCGACTTCTACCTGCCGCCGGAGGGCTGCTCCTATCGGCTCGCGGTGGTGAGTATGCGCAAGGAATACCCGGGCCACGCCAAGCGGGTGATGCTCGGCGTCTGGTCATTCTTGCGCCAGTTCATGTACACCAAGTTCGTCATCGTGGTCGACGACGACATCAATGCACGCGATTGGAAGGACGTGATCTGGGCAATGACCACGCGCATGGACCCGGCGCGGGACACCCTGATGGTGGAGCGCACGCCGATCGACTATCTGGACTTCGCCTCACCCGTATCCGGGCTCGGATCGAAGGTCGGGTTCGACGCGACCAACAAATGGAAGGGCGAGACGACGCGTGAATGGGGGCGTCCGATTCGCATGGACGACGCGGTGCGCACGCGTGTCGATCAGCGCTGGGAAACCCTCGGGATTACGCTGCCGGGCAATTCCTAGCCGGAAGCGGATCCAATGCCATCCCGGCATGGAATCCGCTCGCGGTCCGACACGAGCTCCGCCGCAAGGGTCCGGGAGCACCGGATTCTTGCGGCGAGTCGGGGCGGGGTCTCGACTCAGTAACGGCCGCGAGGTGCTCGCTCGGCGCGCGGTCGCGCCTCGTTCACCGTGAGCTTGCGCCCCTGATACATGGTGTCGTTGAGCTCCTTGATGGCCGTCGCAGCCTCCGCGCTGCCCGGTACATCGACGAAACCGAAGCCTTTGGACTGGCCGGAAAACTTATCCTTGATGACCTCTGCACTCGCGAGCTCCCCGTACTCGGAGAACAACTCCCGCAAGTCGTCGTCGGTCACGTTGTAAGACAGGTTGCCTACGTAGATCCTCATCGCGCTCATTCTCTCGTTCGAGTGCGTTTAAAGAATCCAGCCTGGCGGGTGGCAAACGCACAAGTCAGCCCGACAGCAACCGAGAAAACAGTCCCGCCCGCGGCCGCCGATCGCGTGCGCGACAGGAACGCGAAGCCGGTCACACGACGCGCACAAAAGCGGTCGACGACATCATCGATGGGCTGCGGAGCGGGAAGCGAGGGGTGAGACCGACCGGACCAGCCGGCGAGCGCCCGGGC
>JBGSTR010000782.1:0-3714 GCA_041736365.1 Chromatiaceae bacterium
AGCTCACCGGCGTGCTGCTGCTGGTCGGGGTCGGGGTCGGGCTGCCGGGTGGCATGCTGCTCAAGATCGTGCCCTTTCTGTGCTGGTTCCACCTCCAGGCGCGACAGGTCGCGGCGGGTAGCTTCGCGGTGCGCGTTCCGCACCTGCAAAAGCTGTTGCCCGATCGTCTGGCCCGCTGGCATCTGGCCTTGTACTTGATTGCGCTCGTTTTGCTTGCGGCAAGCGTGCGCTGGCCAATGCTCGCCCCCGCCGCGGGGATCGCGCTCGCCGGCTCGGGCCTGTGGCTGGCAGCCTTGCTTGCGACCACGGCGCGGCGGTTTGCCCGCGTGGCGCGGGAGCTTGGATGAGCTAGCGCGTTCGATGCGCCGCGCTATTCTTGATCCGTGATAAGTTTTCAAGGCCGAGCGCAACGGATGATGTCGGCTCACCGGCCGCTGCGGCATGCGGAGCAGGCTTATGATCGATGCATTGCGCGAGGCCCCTCTGATGTGGGGGCTGAGCGACCAACAACTGGAACGCGTTGCCGCCAGCGCCCTGCGGCAGACCCTGGACGAGGGCACCTGGCTGTTCAGCCAGGGCGATCCCGCCCGGCGCTTCTATCTGGTGCTCAGCGGCCAGATCCGTCTGTTCCGGCTCTCACCGGACGGGGCGGAGAAGGTGATCGAGATCGTCGCCCCGGGGCAGACCTTTGCCGAAGCACTGATGTTCTTGAACGCCCCGCGTTATCCGGTGTGCGCCGCCGCCCTGGAGCCGGCCGAGGTGATCGGCATCCATGCCGGGGACTTCTCCGCGATGTTGCGGGAGTCCGTCGATACCTGCTTCGCGGTTCTGGGTGCTTTGAGTCAGCGGCTGCGGGGTCTGATCGGCGAGATCGACAACCTGACCTTGCACACGGCAAAGAGTCGCGTCGCCCGCTACCTGCTTGCCCACTGCCCGGAAGATCGGCGCGCCTTCGAGCTCGATGTGCGCAAGGGGGTTCTGGCCTCGCGGCTCTCGGTCAAGCCCGAGACCTTTTCGCGCGTGGTCAAGCAGCTCACCGAGGATGGCGTTATCTCGGTCTACGGGGCGCACATCACCATACTCGACCGCTGCGATCTGACGGCGCTCGCCGATCTGGCCGGTAGCGCGGAGCTCGGCGCGCTCCCCTGCGGGCCGCAAGGCATCCACGGCTAGCCGGATGATTCCTGGAAGATTCTCTCATGGCAACATGAGAGGAAACCGAAAGCGGCGCGTCCGGGGACCGTCGGGACTCAGGTGTCCCGCATCAGCGCGGGGACATCACGGGCACCGTGCACCACGCGGACAACCTCGATGCCGCCCGTGTCAGGCCCAGCCCCGTTCCTCCGACATAATGGCAATCAGACCACGACGTAAGGAATGGCTGCGGGAGCACATTGAGGCAGCCGGGATCGCCGAGGAAAAATTCGGCCCCCTCCTCCGCACCGACTCTTCCGCACCGAGGATCGCGAGACCAAGGCGCTTGGCTCCACCCGCCTCGACCGGCAACGGCCTGGGCGATGGTCAAGCGTCGGGCCGCAAAGGCAGGGATCGAACCGCACGGCATCTGCAACCACACATTTCGGGGCACCGGCATCACGGCCTATCTGGAGAACCCCGAGGCCAAGCTGGAGCACGCCGAGCAAATGGCCGCGCACTCGGCCCCAAAACCACGCGGCTCTATGACCGACGCAGCGATGGCGTCGAGATGGATGAGGTCGAGCGGATCGGGATTTAGGCGATATGCGCGTGGCGGGGATGCTTCCCGTTCGTTCATGTCTCGTCGTGACCAGGGCGTTCTGGGAACGCGCTTTCGAGACATCAAAAAAAGACGCGCGGCGGTACAGGACGCTCGCGGTGCGTGGGGCCCGACTCAGTGGCTGGTCCCCTCCGAATGCGTGATCTTGTTGTAGACGTTGTACTTGCCGGACGGTTTTCGCATCGGTAGTCGTTTGACCTCCTCAAGGGTCTTGGCGTCGTAGACCACGATCGCACCGTCGTCCTCCCAGATGCTCACCAGGGCATAGCGGCCGTAGCGGTCGAATTCCACGTGCGCGGCGGTCTTGCCGGGTGACGGACGCAGGGTTCGAACGACCTCCAGACTCTGTTTGTCGATCACCAGCATGGCGTCCCGGTCCGGGCCGGAGAACACATCCACCCAGGCGTACGGACTCGCCTCGTGGCTGCGCATGAAGAAACCCGGACCGGGTGTCGGAATCCGTTTGATGGTCTTCCAGGTCGTGAGATCGATGACCGAGATCTCGGGTTTTTCCAGATGCGGGGTCGCGAGCACGGTGTGCCCGTCCCGCTCCCAGGTGATGCCGGAGCTCAGATGAGGCATGCCGTCGAGCTCCAGCTCCGCGATCTTGCGGCGCACGTCGAGGTTGATGACCTGTCCGTTCTTGCCGTTGCGCGCGGCGCCGATCACCAGTTGGTAGGACTGATCGAAGAAGAAGTCGTCGAGATAGTCGTCCAGACGCGTCTTGCGGACCGGAAACGGACCCCGCTCGCGGGCCGTGCCCTCCTCCATGCGGTAGTCGTGCATCGGGCCGTTGTAGACCGGTAGCGGATCGTCGGCGAGCAGGATCTCCCATACCTCGGGGATATCCTTGAGCGCCGCGACAAAGCTCTGGCGCGGCGGTGCGGCGTAGACCGCGCTCACCCGCGAGCCCTTGCCCTGGTCGTCCTGTACCGGGATCAGCTTCAGCGGCGACAGGTCGCGCGCGTCCAGGATCACCAGGCTGTGCGGCAGATAGTTGGCCACGGCGACATAGCGACCGTCGCCCGACACGGCGAGGTTGCGGGTGTTGATCCCCGCGCGCAGCTCGGCCACGGTCTTGAGGCCATAGAGATCGAATTTGCTGATCCAGCCGTCGCGGGAGGCGAAATAGACAAAGCGTCCGTCGGGCGAAAACTTGGGTCCGCCGTGGAGTGCGCGATGGGTGGCAAAGCGATGGATGGGCTCGAGCCGGTCGCCATCCAGGATGGTCGCGTGATGGTCGCCGGTCTCTACCACCACGAACAGGTTCAGAGGATCGGCGTCGTATTGGGGCCGCTCCGGCAGGTCCTTTGCCTGCACCAACACTTGGCGGCTGGCCTCGATGCGATCCATGCCCCAGGCCGGGGTCTGTGCCGGTGGCTGGAAGATCAGATCCACCAGCGCTTGGGCTTGCGCCGCGGTGAGCCGATCGGCGAAGCCGAGCATCTGGCTCGCCGGACGGCCGTTGAGGATGACGCCGCGGGCCGCCTCGGGCTCGAGCCGTGAAAAATTATCGGGAATCAGGGCCGGTCCCGTTCCGCCGAGACGATCACTGCCGTGACATTCCGCGCAGTACTGTTGAAAGAGTGCGCTCGCGTCGATCGGGGCCTCGTCGGGGACGGCATTGGCGGCGGCGGATTGCGCGAGTGCCAGGAGTATAGCGACGGCGGTGGAGACAATCAGGCGCATGGAAAGATGCTCATCGAGAGGCGAGTGATTCGAATTGCCCCGCTGGGCGGCGGAAGCGCCGACGCAACCCGAGCGCGGTCGTAAAACGCGCCGGCCGGCCGGAATTACCGTTCTCCCGCAACGGTCGCGCGATGTAGATCAGGACGGCATCGCTTCGGGCGGGTTGCCGCGACCCATCCAACAGGTCACCCGTGATTGCGTTGCCGCCCTGAAACCGTGTCCCGGATGGCGGCTGGCTCGGGGATTGCCCGCGCCCGTGTGGCCAGCCG
>JBGSTR010000787.1:0-3091 GCA_041736365.1 Chromatiaceae bacterium
GGCCGGCACCAGATCGGGCTGACCGTCAATCTGGAGCCGCAGCACCCGGCCAGCGACGATCCGCTCGACCTGGAGGCGGCGAATCGCCGCGATGCCTTCATCAATCGCTGGTTCCTGGACCCGGTGTTTCTGGGCCGTTACGCGGACGAGCTGGCCGAGATATTCGGCGCGGCCTGGCCCCGGGTGTCGGACGCCGACATGGC
The DNA here is from genome assembly GCA_041736365.1 of Chromatiaceae bacterium. Classification (GTDB taxonomy): domain Bacteria; phylum Pseudomonadota; class Gammaproteobacteria; order Chromatiales; family Chromatiaceae; genus JBGSTR01. Next base: position 204 of record JBGSTR010000787.1, read on the forward strand.
CGGCATCCGCGCCCCGATAGATTTCCTCGGGATCAACTACTACTCGCGTGCAAGGGTCCGCGACGACCCGGCGGATCGGCCGGCGCGGGCCGCGCGGGTGCGGCAGGATGCACGCCCCCACACGGCGATGGATTGGGAGATCTACCCCGAGGGCCTCATCGAGACGCTGCTGCGGATCAGTGAGGACTACGCACGTCCACCCCTCTACATCACCGAGAACGGCGCCGCCTTCGACGACCCGCCGGTTAGCGATGGCGAGCTCCTGGATACGCCACGGGTCGCGTATTTCCGCGAGCACCTGATTGCCGCCCATCGCGCCCTGGAGCAGGGTGCGGATTTGCGCGGCTATTTCGCCTGGTCGCTGCTCGACAACTTCGAGTGGGCCTTCGGCTATTCGAAGCGTTTCGGTCTGGTCCACGTGGACTACGCGACCCAGCGGCGTACGCCGAAGGCCAGCGCCAGGTTCTATCGCGAGGTGATCGAGAGTCGCGGCGCATTACTGTTCCGCGACGCCGATTGACTGGTTTGCAACACCCCGCCGGGCACCGATGCGCCCTCCGGCGCAGGCCGGCGTCAGCAGTACGCTCTCAACCCGAAAGTGGCGGCGGACGCTCGACGTCGGGTCCGTCGGGGGCGCCCCAAAGCAGGGTATGCAGCTCGTACAGGCCGTCGCGGTGCGAGAGCAGCGCGCGCTTTTCGGAGGCGTTTAGGCTGTCTCCGCCCTCGTCCTGGAGTTGGAAGATCAATCCTTCCAGATAGTGACGGCGCCGGCGGCTCGGTGTCTCGTCGGGCAACAGGGCCGCGTGTAGGGCGTAGGCGTTGGGGTCGAGCGCGGCCCGGTCCCAGGTGCTCTCGCCCGCCGCGCTTACGGAGCCAGGTCCCGATTCAGACAGCTTCTCGTCCAGGAGGCGCAACACGCGCGGCTCGTCGGTTTCGGCCGGGGTCAGGAAGATCCCGATGCGCCGGGCCAGACGACCCAGGGAGGTGCGGCTGGTGATCATCGACACCGGGATCGCGAGCGCCAGACCGGCCAGCACGGGCGTGAACCACCAGAAGAAGGCGGGGACGAAGAAGTACGCCAAGGTGCCGGCGACGATCGCGGTCAGGGTATGCACCGCGTGCGCGCCGAATGCCTGAGCAAAACCGGTTTGGTGATCGCCGCGCTGCTGGGGCGGCCAACCGACGCCCTTGCGCATCAGGATGGCGAACACGAACTTACTCTGGAACAACATCAGCACCGGGGCGAGCAGGACCGAGAACAGGCTCTCGATCAGCACGCTCAAGGTGGCGCGGATCATCCCGCCGAAGCGCTTGGCGAGCTCCGGCCGCACCGCGAGCAGGATCAGGGCGAGCAGCTTGGGCAGGAAGAGCATCGCCAGCGTCACCCACAGCACCGTGCCCATCTCCACCGTGTAGGACGTGGGCCAGACCGGGAACAGGTTGTCGACGTAAAAGTAGACCGGCGCCTTGAGGCTGCGCAGGTAGGCCTCGATCCCGGTGACGATGAGAAAGATCAGCCATAGGGGCGAGGCCGCGTAGGACATCACCCCCATCGCGAAATGGACACGGCTTAGCGGCTTGAAGCCCTTGGCGAACACCAATCGGGCATGCTGCAGATTGCCCTGGCACCAGCGCCGATCGCGCTTGGCATAGTCGATCAGGGTCGGCGGCACCTCCTCGTAGCTGCCCCCGAGGTCGTAGGCCAGGCGCACCCGCCAGCCCGCTCGGCGCAGCAGCGCGGCTTCGACGAAATCGTGACTCAGGATCTCGCCGCCGAAGGGCTCGCCGCCGGGCAGTTTCGGCAGTCCGCAGTGATCGGCGAACGGCTTGACGCGAATGATCGCGTTGTGACCCCAGAAGTTGCTGGTGCCGAGCTGCCAATAGGACAGCCCTGCGGCAAACATCCGTCCGTAGAGGCTGCCGGCGAACTGCAACATGCGTGCGAACAGCGAGGAGCGGTTGACCGGCATCGGCGGCACCTGAATCAGCGCCACCCCCGGGTTGCGCTCCATGCGATCGACCATCTCGATCAGCGTGGTGCCGGACATGATGCTGTCGGCGTCGAGCACGATCATGTAGCGATAGCGCCCGCCCCAGCCGCGGCAGAAGTCGGCCAGGTTGCCGCTCTTGCGGCTCGTGTTCTCGACTCGATTGCGATAGAAGATGCGCGCCGACGGACCCATTTCGGCCGCCCACTGCCGCCACTGCAGCTCCTCCTGGACCCAGGTGTCGGGGTCGCGCGTATCGCTCAGCACGAACACCTCGAAGCCCTCGGCCCGCCCGGTCTCCGCCAGCGATTGGTACATGGCGCGCAGACCGGCGAAGACCCGCACCGGGTCCTCGTTGTAGACCGGCATGACCAACGCGGTCTTGAACGGCGGCGCCCCGGGCGGGAGAGCCGTCTCCGCGGTCCCGGCGATGCGGCAGCTATCGCGGCCCGTGAACAGGATGCCGAAGCCCATGACGGCGGTCCAGAACGACGCACTCACCCAAAGGATGAGCACCGCGTACAGCAGCAACAGCAGCAGCTCGAGCGGCGTGATGCCGCTGTCCTTGATGGCGATGCTGAGCAAGGTCATGGCGCCCAGGGTGGTGAGCGTGACCAACGAGAAAAAGAGGGCGCGACGGTGCCCGCGACCGCCGCTGGTCCAATCGGGTGAGGTGGTCATGCGCCGGGATCAGGCGAAGTCGAACCCGCACGCTTGTGGGACATTCCGGGGATCAACCGGGCGAGCCGCGTACCGAGGCCATGGCAGCACAGCTCGATTACCTGGGCGTCCATCGTCAGCGGCGCGGGATCGGGCACCGGCGATAGCAGCGCGGCCCGGATCGCCGGGGCGACGCTGACGCCGGATACACCCGCCCAGCGTTGCGTCCAGCCGGGAACG
>JBGSTR010000788.1:0-1914 GCA_041736365.1 Chromatiaceae bacterium
GCGACCAATTCCGCCGCGCCGACACCACCACCCGAACCTGCCGTCGAGTCCCCTGCCCCACCCGGTCCGGCACCGCTGTCCACCCAATGGTTTCGGCAGAACCTCGACCGGTATCGCGATCGCGCCATCGACGACCCCTCCCCGGAGAACGTGGCGGTCTACCTCTACCTCCAGCGCATCGCCATGGACAAGTCGTCCCGGTTCGCGCTGGTCTCGGAGCGCGTGGTCCAGGGTGATCCTTTCCTCGACGAGATTACCCGCCGCCCGACGGCCACCTTCGGCGCCAACCTGGTGAACAGGCATGCCGGCGCGGCCGCCGACGCCCTGCTCGGGCGCATCGCCCATACCGCCGCGCTTTGGTTCTTCTACCGCTCCGACTGCCCGTATTGCGACGCCCAGGCGCCTCTACTGGAGGCCCTCTCCGAGCGCTACGGCTTCGCGGTGCTCGCGGTGTCGCTCGATGGCGCGGGCCTGAAAGACGGCCGCTTTCCAAACTTCCAAGTGGACCAGGGCCAGGCACGGGTCCTGGGGGTGATGTCGACCCCGGCGCTGTTCCTGGCCCGGCCGAATCAGGGCGATGTCGCGCCTATCGCCCAGGGTCTCCTTTCCTTGAGCCAGCTGCGCGAGCGCATCGTCCTGGCCGCCGTCCAGGCGGGCTGGATTACTGAAACGGAGGCGCAGCACGCCGAGGCGACGGTGACCCAGACACGCATCGCTCCAGCAGTGCTTCCCACCCTCCCGGAGGAGCCTCTGGCCCTCGTCGAGTCCCTGCGTCGCATGGTTTTGCAAGCTCCCGCCGTAGAGGCACCCCAATGAAACGCCTGAGCGCCCCTCTCCTCGCCTTGGTCGCGAGTCTTGGTACCGATGGGGCGGTTGCGGCCGGCATCGATACCCAGTCGAGCGCCATGTTCGAGGCCATGATCAACGTCACCAACCCCTCGGCCCACATGTCTCAGCGCCGTGGCGCGCTCGCCGGCGGCTCGGTGGTCACCCGCAATCGGCTTATGAACGAGTCCCTGTGGCACTTCGTGCCGCCATCCTTCGAGGCCGGGTGCGGCGGCATCGACATGTTCGCGGGGTCCTTCAGCTTCATCTCCGCCGAGCAATTCCAGCAGCTGCTGCGCTCGATCGCAGCCAACGCGACGGGCTACGCGTTCGAGGTGGCGTTGACCGCGATGTGCCCGACCTGCCTCGAGGTCATGGAGTCGTTGCAGCGCAAGCTCCAGGCATTGAATCAGGGGTACGCCAACTCCTGCCAGCTCGCCAAGGGCTTGGTCAACGACGTGGCCGGCGCCTTCGACATCCAACACAAGGACAATACCTCCCTGGTGGCGATGGCGAAGGGCCTGGGCGACGTCTTCGAGACCCGCAGCACCGCCACCGGCGAGAGCCCCGTCGATCTGGTGGGGGACAACCTGAGCGAGGAGGAGCGCGCCGACGCGGATCTCCAGGGGAACCTGGTCTGGCAGGCGCTGAAGCGCCAGGGCGCCGCGGGTTGGTTCGCCGGGGGCGACGATGCGCTCCTCGAGGCCATCATGAGCGTGACAGGCTCGGTGATCCTGGGTTCACCGGAGCCTGCGCCCGACGGGGCCGGAGACAACTTCGGCGTCACCCTACTGCCGGGGAACGTCATGACCGTTCGGGATCTGCTCTGGGGCAGCAGCGCCCACGAGGACAACCGCAGTGGCCAAAGCACCGCGTCCCACGTAATCAAACGTTACCGCTGCGACACCACCTCCGCCAACGGCTGCACGGCCCCCACCGTAATGACGGACACCGAGACGGTAGGCCTGGCCCAGCACACCAAAAATCTGCTCCTGGGGGACCCGACCGTCCCCGGCAGCGTCGGGCTGGTGCAGAAATTCCGCCTGTGGGTGGAGGCCGCCAGCGCCCCCGAGCGGGCCTTCATGGAGC
>JBGSTR010000001.1:0-9618 GCA_041736365.1 Chromatiaceae bacterium
CGCCGGCAATCATGCAGCCAATCACGCTGCCGGGGCTGCTCCCCCCCGGGTCCGTCGCCAAGCCGCCCTCGGAAGCTGCGCCTTCATGCCCCGAGAGAAGCCAATCGGCGCGACCGGCGACCACTTCGGTCACGCCGACCCGACCACTGATTCCACACCCGGGGGTGACCACCACATCCTCGACCGGGGCCGTCTCGGGAACGATGCCCGCGCGTGCACAGAGCTCAAGCACCGCCGCGGCAACCGGGTGCTCGGAAAGCCGCTCGAGCGCGCCGAGCAACCGCAGATGCTCCCGCTCGGCCGCGTCGAGCTGCTCGGTCTCCCCGTCGAGGGGCCGCCAGGGCCCGGATCCACTGCGCACCGCCACGACGACCGGACGCCCCTCGGTCAGCGTCCCGGTCTTGTCGAAGACGTAGTGATTGATCTCCGACAGTCGTTCAAGGACGGCGCCGTTCTTGACCAGGATTCCGCGTGCCGCGCCCGCCCCGGTGGCAACCGCGATCGCCATCGGCGTTGCCAGTCCCAAGGCGCAAGGGCAGGTGATGATCAAAACCGCGGTCGCGGCCATCAGGGCGATCTCGAAGTCGTGGCCGCTCCAGAGCGCAAAGGTGACGGCCGCGAGCCCCAGCGTGGCCGCCACGAACCAGGGCACGGCCTTGTCTGCGAGGGTCTGAATGGGTGCCCGGCTCGCCTGCGCGTTCTCGACCAGACGGATGATTCGACCCAGCGCGGTATCCCGCAACAGCCCCCCGATTCGCACTCGCAACACCCCGGCCCCGTTGATGGTGCCGGCCGAGACCAGTTCTCCCGTCGCCTTCGGGACCGGTCGCGACTCACCCGTCAGCATCGCCTCGTCGACGACGCTGGTTCCGGAGAGGACGGTGCCGTCGACCGGAATTCGCTCACCCGGGCGCACCAGCACCAGCTCGCCGATCGCCAGCGAGCGGACCGGCACCACCGCCTCTTCGCCGTCGCGCAGCACGGTCGCCACCTTTGGTTGAAGGTCGAGCAAGCGCTGTGACGAAGCGACGGCGTCGCGCTTGGAAACCGCCTCCAGATAGCGTCCAACCAGAATCACGAATAGGAAGTTGACGACGGTATCCCAGTAAACGTCGCCGACCACGGAACCCGACACCGTCACGTAGAGCGAGTAGAGATAGGTGATCGTCGCCCCAATCGCAATCGGCAGGTCCATGTTCAGGCTGCCGCTGCGCAGGCTCGTCCAGGCGCTCTTGAAGAACGGATAGCCCGAGTAAACCAGAGTGGGCGTGGCGAGCGCGAAGCCGATCCAGTGGAACATGTCGCGAAATTCGCCACGGTCCGCGCCCGCGTAGAGCGCAATCGAGATCCACATCAGGTTCATCATGGCAAACCCGGCCCATGCCAAGCGGAACAGCATGGCCCGGTTCTCGCGCCGCAACGATCCTTCCGCGGTCTCCGGATCGAACGGGACCGCGGAGTAGCCAATCTCGGCCATGCGCCCGAGGATGCGCGACAGCGCCAGACGGCCGTTGTCCCAGCGCACGCGCAGCCGGCGCCCGGTGAGATTGACCCGCGCCTCCTCGACCCCGGGCATCGCCTGGAGACCGTTCTCGATCAGCCAGACGCAGGCAGCGCAGTGGATGCCTTCGACCAGGAGGTTGATCTCCCGCGCATCGCCGTCGCAATGGACGTATTCGTCCTGCACGGCGTCGAGATCGTAAACCGCGAGATCCTTCGCGGACGCGGGTGTTGGCGGGGGGCCCAAGACCTCGCCATCGGGGGTACGCCGGTAGAAGCCTTCAAGACCGGAGGCATAAATCGCCTGGCACACGGCCATGCAACCGGTGCAGCAAAAGTCGCGTTGCTCGCCGTCGACCGCCGCCCGCGCTCCGGTTTCGCCGACAACCGGGAGACCGCAATGAAAACAGCGTACGTCCGGCGAGGGAGCCCTCGCGGTAGGCTTAGGCGTCTGCGCGAGTGCGGCGTCCGACACCGCCTCAGGGCCCGGCGACGTTGATGCGGCTGCCGCGCGTGATCTCGTCCTCGCCCTGCGTTACCGCCACCAGGGTATCCCAGCGACCCATGAGCGGGAAGGTAACCCGCGCCACGTAGCGCCCGGGTCCCTCGGGTGTCATGACGGAGGAGAAGTCCTGCGCCTTGTCGGAGGGCCGGTATGCGAACAAATTCACGGCGTCCGGCGTGACCGGCTGGCCGGCCTTGTCGACCAGAAATACCCGAATGGTCGAAGCCTGGTCCACGTGGAGATCGGCCGGAATGTCGGAGCGAATCGTCCAGCCCGGATCCTTTCCGAGCTTGGAGATGAGCGTACGTTCGTAATGCTGTCCCCGGTCGTAGTAATCCTCGCTGACGAGGCCCGGGTTGGTGGTGATCGCCAGATAGACCATCGTTAGATTCACGCCCAGCACGACGACCACGAGGCCCACCCAGGCGATCACCCAAGGGCTACGCCATGCCGGTGTTGGCGCGCCTTGTTCTTGCGTTGTCGTAGGCATAAAAAATCCGCTTGATCGAGGGTGACCCCCGGCGCCCGCTGCCACACAGCCTTGCGGGCCGCGACCCTTGCGAGCGTGCGGGGACTGAAGACGTTGATCAAACGCCTTCCCGGCGTTCAATCAGCTCGCGGTCCCGAAGGTGCGACTCTAGGACCGTTCCATTCTCGAGCGCTTTAGGCGCCCCAAATTGCCGGGACCTAATTGCGCGGTCCGATAAACACGCTCTCGCGCTCCGTTTTGATCGTCTGACCGCTGAAACGCGTAGCCTCAGCGTGGAACACGATCGGCTCCTGCTCCTTGGTTAGGCTCTTTTTCGGAACCTTGACAAATACTATCGCCGGGGTAACGCCACCGCTATGGGTCTCGATCGGCGCATCCGCACCGATAAGCTCGAGTCCGTCGGGTCCGCTCGCGCTGATTCGAACCACCAAGGACTCGGGCATCTTGTTGAGCAGCTTCAGGGTGTACTTGTTCTGGATCGAGCCGTCGCTGAGCGCGACATACAAGGGCGCCCGTTCGTGCAGGACCTTGAGGTCGATCGCCGCAAGACTCGACAAACCGTAAACGATGCCGGCCAGCGCAATCGACAGAATCGTGGTGTAGACCCAGATGCGGGGGCGCGCCAGCAAGGACTTGGTCGGTTTGCCCTCGAGCTCGTCGAGCGACGCATAACGAATCAGCCCGCGCGGCCGCCCGACCTTGTCCATGACCTGGTCACAGGCATCGATGCACAAGGCACAGGTGATGCATCCCTCCTGCTGTCCGTGACGGATGTCGATTCCGGTCGGACACACCGCCACGCACTGCTTGCAATCGACACAGTCCCCGGTGGTTCGACTCTCCTCGCTCTCCCCTTTCTTGACTCGCCCGCGCGGCTCGCCGCGGTGGAAATCATAGGTGGGTATGATGGTCGTCTTGTCGAGCATGACGCCCTGGATGCGGGCGTAGGGGCAGAGCCAAAAACAGGTCTGCTCCCGCAGATGACCGGCCAGCACATAGGTGCCCACGGAAAACATGGCCACCGTAATGTAGACCACCGAATTCACTTCGCCGGTGAAGAAGGTCCGCCACAGGGTCGGTGCGTCGTTGAACCAGGCCACGAAGCTGATTCCGGTCAGGAACCCGATCAACAGCCAGAGCACATGCTTGGTGCCCTTCACGGCAATCTTGGAGGCGCTGAGCGGGGCTTGGTCGAGCTTGCGACGTTGCTGGGGCGGCCCCTCGAGCTTCTCCTCGATCCAGGTAAAAACATCGGTCCAGACCGTCTGGAAGCAGAAGTAGCCGCACCAGACGCGACCGGCAACCGCCGTCCCTACGGCAAGCAGGATGGCAAAGAACAAGAGCAGCAACGACAGCATCCAGAAATCCTGAGGCAGCACCGTAGCCCCGAAGATGTGGTACTGGCGATTCGGTATATCGAACAACACCGCCTGGCGGCCGTCCCAGCGCAGATACGGACCCAGGAAGAAAACAAACCAGGTCGCAGCGGTCAGCCACTTAATCGTGCGCCAGCGCCCGGCGATCCGCTTGGCGTGGATCGTCGCTCCACCGGTGTTTACGTCCCAGTGCTCCGCCTCGGCATAAAGGGAGTCAACGGCGGCTTGCTGTCGAGTTGTCTCGTTGATACTCACTGACCATCTCCAAAGAATACGAGCCGTTGACTGGGCCTGCCGCTCCGGCAGGTGATCGCGCAAAAGCGGCAGCTTACCGTTGGACAACCGCGCGAGCCATGCGTTTTCGCAATATTACCCGACTGATTTCCCTTGGTTTTCCAGAACGAAAAAGGGGGATACATGATCCCCCTTGTCGATACGCGGGTGTTGGTCTCCCCGCGTTATCTCTCTCGCTGATCCTTGTGCGCCTGCGCATCGCGATTCATCAGGGCGATCACCTTAAAGCCCAGAAAAATCGCAATGCCGATCGCGATAATGACCATCAGGACCGACATCCAGGCCACTGGATCCCAGTTCATCATATTTCCCACGACGTTCACGAAGCTTCCCCCCTCTTAGTCGTTACGCGGCCGGCGAGTGCCGGCCGCATAGTAGCGTCGGCTCTCAGCTGCCCCCGCCGAGCTGATGGACGTAGACCACCAATTTCTTGATTTCCTGCTCGCCGAGCTTTCCGGTCGACCCGAAGGCCGGCATGACCGCGTCGCGCGTCTGGTCCACACCGGCTTGATTCACGCCGTACAGGATGGTGTGCTTGGCGCTCTCGACGCCGCCCGGCTCAAAGCGCCAAATCCCGTCGGTCAGGTTCGCCGCTCCTACGGTCACCGTGTCCCCGTTCGGCAGCTCCGCCAATACGCCATTTGCGTTCTGGCCGTGGCACGCGGTGCAGCCCTTGGCCTTGAACAAGGCCAATCCCTCCTCGCTGCCACCCTTACCCGACGTTTCCGCCATTTGTACGACCCAGTTGGCCAGGGTGTCGACTTCCGCGGGGGTTAGGAGGTTGGCGTGCGCCGGCATCGCGGACTTGCGTCCGCCGACGATGGTCTCCTTGATCTTCGCGGTGCTGCCGCCGTAGAGCCAATCGTCGTCGGCGAGAACCGGGTAGCCCAGATTACCTTGACCGCCGCTGCCGTGGCAGGCCGCGCAATTGTCGCCGAACAGGACCTTGGCCGACGCCAAGGTGTACTGCGTCAGACCCGGATCCTGGATGATCTGGTCTGCCGTCATGCCGGCGATCTTGTCCTCGAACTCACCGCGCCGGGCCTGCATTTGGTCGACGCCCTCCTGGTACTCCTGGATCTGGGACCAGCCGAGCACCCCGGGGGTGGTGTTGAACAAGCCGGGGATGCCGGGCCACATCGGATACAGGATCGCATACCCGATCCACCAGGCAATCGAAGCCCAAAACGCCAGCATCCACCACCGCGGCGGTGGATTCTTCAGCTCGCGCAGGTTGTCGTCCCAAATGTGCCCAGTGTTGTTCTCACCGGGAAACGGGTTATTTTCCGCCATCTTTCTCTCCGTTAAGCTCGTTGTCCTCTTCGAACGGGATGTACTTCTTGGATTCCAGTTTTTCCCGGTTCTTGGGACGGAAGACTTGGAAATACGCCACCACCATTAGGAGAAAGATGACGACCGTCAGGATCGTTCCGATCCAGTCGTTGGTCGTCATCGACGCCCAGTCGGTGGTGAAGTACTCGCCGAGACTACTCACGGTACGCCTTGGTATCGTCAAGCGCGACCATGGTGCCGAGGACCTGAAGATAGGTCACCAGGGCATCCATTTCGGTCTTGCCTTCCACGAGCGCGGGGGCGGCTTCGATATCGCCGTCGGCATAGGGAACTCCGATTGTCCTAAGCCCCTTCATGTGGGTTTGTATGGTCGATGCGTCTACATAGGAGTCGTCGAGCCAGGGATAGTTCGGCATCACCGATTCCGGAACTACCGAGCGCGGCGCGCGCAGATGCTGGCGGTGCCACTCATCGGAGTACTTCCCGCCGACACGCGCCAAGTCCGGCCCGGTGCGCTTCGACCCCCACTGGAACGGGTGATCGAACATGGACTCCGATGCCAGGGAGTAATGACCGTAGCGCTCCTTCTCGTCGCGGAACGGACGGATCATCTGCGAGTGGCACAGATAGCAGCCTTCGCGCTGATAGATGTCGCGACCCGCCAGCTCGAGCGCCGTGTAGGGACGCACGCCGTCGCCGGCCTTCCAGTTCGGCTGCAGCTTGCCGTCGGCTACGGCAACGATGGGCTCCGCGCCGGCCTTGTTCCAGACGATCTCCGGGTACTTTGTCTGCTCCGGAAACGTGGTCGCCTTGAGATAGAAAAGCGGGACGATCTCGACCAGCCCACCGACGGACAACGCCAGGGCGAGCACGGTCAGCAACGGAACGATGCTGACTTCCATCCGCTCCTGGAAGCTCTTGGGTGTAGTTTTCTCAGCCATTTTCTGTCCCTCTTCAGGCGGAAGCGACTGCGGTGCGAGCCTGCGCCAGGCTACCGCTGGAGACGGACTTGCGAACGGTCATGAGCACGTTGAACAACATGACGATCGCGCCGAACAAGAAGATCATGCCGCCGACGGCGCGCATGGCGTAATACGGATGCATGGCGTCGACGGTCTCCACGAAGGTGTACGCCAGGGTGCCGTACTCGTCATAGGCACGCCACATCAGTCCCTGCATGATGCCCGAGACCCACATGGCGACGATGTAGACGACCGTGCCGATGGTGGCGGTCCAGAAGTGGAAGTTGATCAGCTTTTCCGACCACATCTGGGTATGGAACAACCGCGTCATCAGATGGTAGATGGCGCCGATGGAGATCCCGGCGACCCAGCCAAGCGCCCCGGAGTGGACGTGTCCAATCGTCCAGTCGGTGTAATGCGACAAGGCATTGACGGTCTTCAGCGACATGACCGGGCCTTCGAAGGTGGACATGGCATAGAAGGCCAGCGCCATGACCAGGAATCGCATGACATAGTCGGTGCGGAGCTTATCCCAGGCACCGGAGAGGGTCATCATGCCGTTCACCGCGCCGCCCCAGGATGGGATGATCATGGCGATGGAAACGGCCGCGCCCAGGGAGCCGGTCCAGTCGGGAAGCGCGGTGTACTGCAGGTGATGGGCGCCGAGCCAGACGTAGCCGAACATCAGTGCCCAGAAGTGGATGACCGACAGCCGATAGGAATAAACGGGCCGATTCGCCTGCTTGGGGACGAAGTAGTACATGATCCCCAGGAAACCGGCGGTGAGATAGAAGCCCACCGCGTTGTGGCCCCACCACCACTGGATCATCGCGTCCTGGACGCCGGAGAACACCGAGTAGGACTTGAAGAGCCCCACCGGGATCGCCATGCTGTTGACCACGTGCAGGTAGACGATCATCACCATCATGCCGAGGAAGAACCAGTTCGACACGTAGATGTGCGAGGACTTGCGCTTCGCGATGGTCATGATGAAGTTGAAGGTGAAGGCGAGCCAGACCACGGCGATCAGGATGTCGATCGGCCACTCGAGCTCCGCATATTCCTTGGACTGAGTGAATCCCAAGGGCAGGGTGATGACCGCGAGGACGATAATCAGGTTCCAGCCCCAGAAGACAAACCAAGCCATCTTGTCGCTCCACAGGCGCACCCCGCAGGTACGCTGGACCGTGTAGAAGGCAGTGGCCATGAGGGTGCAGCCGCCGAACGCGAAGATCACGGCGTTGGTGTGTACCGGGCGCAAGCGTCCGAACGACAAGTAGGGGCTGTCGAGATTCAGAACCGGCCAAGCCAGCTCCGAGGCGAGATAGACCCCTGCAAGCGCGCCGACTACCAAGTAGACGACCGCCATGATCGTGAACCAGCGTACAACGTCAAAGTTGTACTTCTGTTCCAGTCCGGCTTCCATAGACCCTCCAGAAGACAAGGGAGATGCGTGATTTAAGGGCGAAAGTGGGGGGCGCGAACCCGTTGGCGAGGACATCGACGCCGTCGGGCTCAGCGCCGCAATAACACTGGATCGGGCGTGCAAAGTCAATATTGACGCGGACCGCGGGGTATGGCGCCCCGGCAGCTCACACACTTTTGCTTGATCTGGATCAATCGTGGCGGGAAGTCGAACACTTCCGGACAGGGAGTTTCGGGACGTCGGATGCCGCCCCTAGGGTCGCGGCCGCGACTGGCGCGGAATCCTCTACGATGCGTCGACGCGAGACGAGCGCTCGGCTATTTGAAGAATGAATCGACCGAGAAGCCGTCCTTCTCGAGGATGTCGCGCAACCGCCGCAGCGCGTCCAACTGGATCTGGCGCACCCGCTCCCGGGTAACCCCGAGCTCCCGGGCTACGTGCTCGAGAGTCGAATTGTCGTGCCCGTGGAGGCCGAAACGCCGCTCGACCACCTGGCGCTGTTTGACATTGAGCTTGCCCAGCCACTGATCGAGGTTGTACTGGATATCGTCATCCTGGATCCGGTCCGTAGGATCGTCCGCCGCCTCGTCTTGAAGCATGTCGACCAACGGCTTATCCGCATCCTTGCTGTACGGCGTATCGACCGAGGCGATGCGCTCGTTGAGACCAAACATCCGTTTGACTTCGCCAATCGGTTTCTGCAGCAGGGTGGCAACGTCCTCGCTCGTCGGCTCGCGGTCTAGACGTTGAGCCAGCTTGCGGGCCGCCCTAAGGTACAGGTTGATCTCTTTAACGACGTGGATGGGCAAACGCACCGTGCGCGTCTGGTTCATGATCGCCCGCTCGATGGTCTGGCGGATCCACCAGGTGGCGTAGGTCGAGAAGCGGAAGCCCCGTTCCGGGTCGAATTTCTCGACCGCCCGGATCAGCCCGAGATTCCCCTCCTCTATCAGATCCAACAGGGGCAGACCGCGGTTGAGGTAGCGACGGGCAATCTTGACCACCAGGCGCAGGTTGCAAACGATCATTCGCTGGCGCGCGGCATTGTCGCCGCGCTGCGCCAGGCGCGCGTAGTGGACCTCCTCGACAGCGGTCAGAAGCTTGGCATCGCCGATCTCGTTGAGGTAGAGCCGCGTCGCATCGAAATCACCTTCGCCAGACGCGTAACGCTCGTGGACGGGCGCGGCGGTTTCGACTTCCACGCTTTCGTCGGACGCAGAATCTTCGACCGCCGAGATCTCCTCGGAGTCCACGCCGACCAGGAGCAGCGCATCCGAGTCGACGTCGGATCCGCTACTGCCTACCTCGTGCTCGTCGGTAGCTGCCATCGACAACTCCTCCCTCCATTCGGACGGACGGGATCACTTACGCCGCGGCAGGTACAGGATCGGATCGACGGCCACGCCATTTCTCCGGACCTCGAAATGCAACAGGTAGGCCCCCTCCGCCCCTTGGCCGACCTCCGCAATCACCTGCCCCTGGCTGACGTTTTCCCCTTCCTTGACGTACAGCCTGCGATTGAAGCCGTACGCGCTAAGGTACTTTTTATTGTGCTTAACGATAATAAGGTTGCCGTAACCCTTCAGTCCACTGCCACTGTACACTACCTTGCCGTCGGCAGTGCAACGCACCTGCTCTCCGTCGCGGCCGCCGATGCGAATCCCCTGATGGGTGCGATCTCCGCGCCGGAATCCCTGCAACAGCGCGCCTTGAAGCGGCCACTCCCAGGCGATCCCGGAGGGCGCACGCCGGCTTCCCGGCGCTTCCGACGC
>JBGSTR010000015.1:0-4433 GCA_041736365.1 Chromatiaceae bacterium
AGCGCGCGGCGCGGGTCGCGGCGCGACCCGCACGGCTCACATGCCGAGCTTCTTCTCCAGGTAGTGAATGTTCGCGCCACCGGCCTGGAACGCGGAGTCCCGGAGGATCGAGCGCTGGAGCTTGATGTTGGTCTTGATGCCCTCGATCACCGTTTCGCGTAGCGCGTTGCACATGCGCGAGATCGCCACTTCGCGGTCCTCTCCGTGGGCAATCAGCTTGCCGATCATGGAGTCGTAGTAGGGCGGGACCTTATAGCCCGCGTAGATGTGGGTGTCGAGACGGATGCCGGGTCCGCCGGGGGCGTGAAACTGGGTGATCGTGCCGGGGCTCGGCATGAAGGTCTCGGAGTCCTCGGCATTGATCCGGCACTCCACCGCGTGCCCGCGCAGATGGATGTCCTCCTGGCGGTAGCGGAGCGGCTCGCCCCCCGCGATCAGGATCTGCTCCCGGACGATGTCCACACCGGTGATGAGCTCGGTCACCGGGTGCTCCACCTGGACCCGGGTGTTCATCTCGATGAAGTAAAACTGGCCGTCCTCGAACAGGAATTCGAAGGTCCCCGCGCCGCGGTAGCCGATGGTGCGGCAGGCCTCGGCACAGCGCTCGCCGAGCGTGCGGCGCTGCTCCTCGGTAATGCCCGGCGCCGGGGCCTCCTCGACCACCTTCTGGTGCCGACGCTGCATGGAGCAGTCGCGCTCGCCGAGATGAATGGCGTTGCCGTACTGGTCGGCGATGACCTGGAACTCGATATGACGCGGGTTCTCCAGGTACTTCTCCATGTACACGACTTCGTTGTTGAACGCGGCGGCCGCCTCGGCCCGAGTCAGCGAGATGGCGTTCAGCAGGGTGGCCTCGGAGTGCACCACGCGCATGCCTCGCCCGCCGCCGCCGCCGGCGGCCTTGATGATGACCGGATAGCCAATCTCGCGGCCCAGACGCAGGGTGCGATCCTTGTCGCCGTCGAGCGGGCCGTCGGAGCCGGGTACGCAGGGCACCCCGGATGCCTTCATCGCGGCGATGGCGGACACCTTGTCGCCCATCAGTCGAATGGTGTCCGGCCGCGGCCCGATGAAGATGAAGCCGGAGCGCTCCACGCGCTCGGCAAAGTCCGCGTTCTCCGAGAGAAAGCCGTAGCCGGGGTGGATCGCCACCGTGTCGGTGACCTCCGCGGCGCTGATGATGGCGGGCACGTTCAGGTAGCTGTCGCGCGAGGGTGCAGGGCCGATGCAAACCGACTCGTCGGCGAGCAGCACGTGCTTGAGGTCGCGGTCGGCCTCGGAGTGTACGGCGACGGTCTTGATGCCGAGCTCGCGACAGGCGCGCAGGATGCGCAGGGCGATCTCGCCCCGGTTGGCGATGAGAATCTTTTCGATCATGGGAAACGCGCTGAGGTCTTTGGCGGTACGGAATGGCGGGCGGCGGGATCGCCCAAAGTCGCGACCGGGGCCGCGGTGGCAATCCGCGCCATCAGGTGATCACGAACAGGGGCTGGTTGTACTCGACCGGCTGACCGTTCTCGACCAGGATGCGTCTGATCACGCCCGCGCTCTCGCTCTCGATCTGGTTGAGGATCTTCATCGCCTCGATGATGCACAGGGTATCGCCGGCCTTCACCTGTTGGCCCTCTTCCACGAAGGGCATCGAGCCCGGCGTCGGCGAGCGATAGAAGGTGCCGACCATCGGCGAGCGCACGATTTCGCCGTCCAAACCCTCCAGCAGGTCGTCCTCGACCCGGGCGCCCGGCGCCAGCGGTTCGGGCGCGGCGGCTTGCATGGGCATTGACTGCGGCATGATGAGCTGGGCGCCGCCGCTGCCGTGGCGGCTGATCCGCACCGACTCTTCACCCTCGTGAATCTCGATCTCCGCAACGTTGGATTGCTCCAACAGCTCGATCAATTTCTTTACCTTGCGGATGTCCATATTCAATTCGTCTCGTTGGAAGCGTCTGTCTCCAGACGGGTCAGCGCCGCGCGCAGTGCCAACTCGTAGCCCTCGGCACCGAGTCCGCTGATCACCCCCACCGCAATATCGGAGAAGTACGAGTGGGCGCGAAACGGCTCCCGTGCGTGGATGTTCGACAGGTGCACCTCGATAAAGGGGATCGCAACCCCGAGCAGTGCGTCGCGCAGCGCAACGCTGGTATGGGTGAAGGCCGCCGGGTTGATGACAATGAATCCCACGCCGTCGCCGGGCGCCTGGTGTATCGCCTCGATCAGGACGTGCTCGGCGTTGCTCTGGACAAAGCGGACGCGGTGACCCGCCGCACGCGCGCTGTCGGCCAGGGTGCGCTCGATCTGCGCCAGCGTCGTGCGGCCGTAGCGAGCGGGCTCGCGGGTGCCGAGCAGATTCAGATTGGGTCCGTTGAGAACCAGGATTGTGGACATCTCGCCAACCGTCTCCGGAATCTACCGCGGCGATCGAAGACCCGCCATTATCACTCTAATGACGGCAAATCGTCGCGAATTGTCCAGAATTTGCGCGATGTTGTCCAGTAAGGATCACGTTTTGGACTGGTCGCCGGTGCCCGTCAGAGCCTCCAGCTGGGTCTTTAGTACGTCGCGGGTCACTTCGCCGATATGGCTGAAGACGCGGCGACCGTCGCGGTCGAAAATGACCGTAAACGGGAGCCCCTCGATTCGGTTCCCGAGGCGCTTCGACATGGCCACCGACTCGGAATTACCGATCAGCACCGGGTAGTTGACCGGATGATCGACCAGAAAACGCTCGACATCCTTGACTTGATCCAGCGCGATGCCGACGAATTGTACGCCGTTGTCTCGCAGCGCCTCTTGGGCGCGGATGAACAGCGGCATCTCGCGCACGCACTGCGGGCACCAGCTCGCCCAGTAGTTCACCACCAGGACCTTGCCTGCCCAGGCGCTGCTCGATACCTCGTTCCCGCCCACGTCGGGTAGACGGAAATCGGGGAGCTGGTTCAGCTCGGCGACGCCGCGCTCCTCCGACGCGCCCCCGCGGGGGATCTTGCCCAGCCACTGTTGCCCGAGAATGGCGGTGCCGATGCTGATACCGCCCGCCAGCACCGTCACCAGAATTACCTTGGCCCCTTTCATGGCGCCGCCCGTTGCAGGTGTGCAGCAAACTCCTCCGCGGGCGTGAAGCCGACCAGCCGATAACCCTTCAGCTCTTGTCCGCTCGGATCGAAGAACAGCATGGCGGGCGGGCCCGGAAGCCCGAAGCGGCCTTGCATCAGCGCCTGGTCCTCCGCGTCGTTGGCCGTCACGTCGGCCTGTAGGAGCACGAAGCGACTCATTTCGGCCATCACGTCGGGATCGGAGAAGGTATAGCGTTCCATCTCCTTACAGGACACGCACCAGTCCGCGTAGAAATCCAACATCACCGGCTTGCCGGCCGCCGTCGCGGTGGCCAGCTCGCGGTCCAGATCGGCGCTGGTCTTGATCCGGGCGAAGGCCGCATGCTCCGCTCCCGAGACCGTGCCGCCACCCGCCGCCAGTCCGCGCAGGGGTTGGATCGTGTCCTTGCCGCCCGCGGCGGCGCCGACCACCATGAGCACGCCGTACACCAACAGGAATACGCCGAGTGACTTCCACAGCTTGCGCCAGCCGCCGGCATCGGCGGGGAGCTGGGTCAAGGCGCCCAGATAGACCGCGGAGGCGATCAGCAGCAGACCCCACAACAGCATGGAGGCGGCCGCGGGAAGAATCCGCTCCAGGAGCAGGATCGCCACCCCGAGCAGGGCCACCCCGAACACTGCTTTTACCGCATCCATCCAGGCCCCGGCCCGCGGCAGCAGCTTGCCGGCGGAGGTGCCGATGGCAATCAGCGGCGCCCCCATCCCCATGCTTAAGGCAAACAGCGCCACGCCGCCGAGCACCGCGTCGCCGGTATTGCTGATGTAGATCAGGGCACCGAACAGGGGCGGCGCCACGCAGGGGCCGACGATCAGCGCGGAGAGGAAGCCCATGATCGCTACGCCGATCAGCGTGCCGCCCTCCTGCCGGTTGCTCAACTCGGTGATCTTCGATTGGAAACTGGACGGTAGCTGCAGGTCGTAGAAGCCGAACATGGACATCGCCAGGGCGACGAATACCAGCGCGAAGGTCGAGAGGATCCATGGATTCTGGAAGGCGGCCTGGAGATTTGCGCCGAAGAGTCCGGCCAAGACCCCGGCGACGGTGTAGGTCAGGGCCATCGCCAGCACATAGACCAGCGACAGCACGAACGCCTTGCGGGTGGTGATGTTGGTGCCCTGGCCGGCGATGATTCCCGAGAGGATCGGGATCATGGGGAAGACGCAGGGGGTGAACGCCAACAGCAGGCCGAAGCCGAAGAACGCGGCGACGATCAGCCACAGGTTGCCGCCGGCCAGCACCTCGGCGATGCGATCCTGCTCGGAGATCTGCTCGGCCGCCCCGGCGCCGGAGGTCGCGGCCAATCCCGCGGTGGGTGGCTC
>JBGSTR010000016.1:0-2575 GCA_041736365.1 Chromatiaceae bacterium
GGCCGGCAAGCGCATGGTCATCGGCACCACCGGGTTCGACCCGGGTCAGCGCGGGGCGATTGCCGCGGCGGCGGAGGAGGTCGGAATCGTGCTCGCGCCAAACATGAGCGTGGGCGTGAATCTCTGCTTCAAGCTGTTGGATATCGCCGCCCGAGTGCTTGGCGACGAGGTCGACATCGAGATCATCGAGGCCCATCACCGTCACAAGGTCGACGCGCCGTCCGGCACCGCGCTGCGAATGGGTGAAGTCGTCGCCGCCGCGCTCGGACGCGATCTGGCCGAGGTGGCGGTGTATGGCCGAGAAGGTCATACCGGTCCGCGCGCTCGATCGACGATCGGCTTCGAGACCATCCGCGCCGGCGACATCGTGGGCGAGCACAGCGTCTGGTTTGCCGCCGACGGTGAACGGGTCGAGATCGCCCACAAGGCATCGAGTCGCATGACCTTCGCCCGCGGAGCGGCGCGCGCGGCCCTATGGATTGGCGAGCGCGGCCCCGGCCTCTACGACATGCAGGACGTGCTCGGGTTGCGCGATTATTGATCGCACGACGTTTCCGGCGAGACGCCTAGTCGTTGCAGGAATAGCCGTGAGCGAGTAGGCCTTCCTGGAGGTCGTCGGAGACCATCGGGTGTGCCAGCAGATAGCCGGCGGCGCGCACGGAATAGTCACCAATCGCGTCGTCGACCGCCGTTTCCCAGTCCTCGATTGCGTAATCACCGCGTCCTACCCACATCAGAGCGATCAGCTCGGCGCGCTGGCGCTGGCTCATCTCTCCGATGAGCTGGCAGATCTCGCGCAGCAGGAAGCCTCCACCGTGGTCGGCGAGCACCTGAAGCGCCCAGTCCTCGGACGGACTGGAAGGATCATCCGGGATCACCACCTCCTCCTTGGATTGAAACTCGCGGCTCTTGGCGATGATGAAACATAGAGATTCGAGACCGATGTGAAGCAACTACGGACGCCTCCTCAAGGTCCCTTGGCCGCGCGTCGAGCGCTCTAGGGAACCCTTGCGCTGGGTGTGGGATCGAGTGTACTACCGTTGCCGGCCGCCTCGACCCGGGTTGGATCAAGGAATCGTCGATCCGCGGCGACGCGCCTTTGGGTCGCTGGGTTCGCGCCCCAAGGTTTTCCGGCGGCAACGCGCCATTGACCGCATCGGCCGGGTTGGTCCAACGCACGAGGAACGGCCATGACAACCAAGCAAACCCTGATGCTCGCCGGCTGGTTGGCGGTCGCGTCGCTCATCGCCGGCTGTGCCAGCGCGCCTGAAACGGGCCGCAAACAACTGTTGCTGGTCGACAGCGCCCAAGAGGCCCAGATGGGCTATAAGGCCTTCGAGCAGATCAAGCGCGAGACGCCGATCTCCCGCGACCGCGGCGAGTGGCAGCGGCTAAAGAAGGTCGGCGATCGGATCGCCGAGAGCGTGCAACTGCCCCAAGCGCGCTGGGAATTCGTGCTCTTCGAGGACAAGCAGCCCAATGCCTTCGCGCTCCCCGGGGGCAAGGTCGGCGTCTACACCGGGATCCTGCCGATCACCAAGGACGACGCCGGGCTCGCGGCCGTGATCGGTCACGAGATCGCCCACGTCAGCGCCCGACACGGTGCAGAGCGCACGTCACAGGGGATGTTGGTACAGGTCGGCGGAACCGCGCTGTCGGCGTTGCTCGGTGATCAGTCGGGTCTGACGCGCGCGCTGGCGATGCAGGCCTACCAAACGGGCGCGGAGGTTGGCGTGCTGTTGCCCTATTCCCGCACCCAGGAGCTGGAGGCGGACCGGATCGGGCTGATGTACATGGCGCGAGCCGGTTACGATCCGCGCGAGGCGATCGCGTTCTGGAAGCGCTTTCAAGCCTACAACGCCAAGTCCGGCGGCACGCAGGTGGAGTTTATGAGCACCCATCCCCTCGACGACACCCGCATCGCCGCGCTCGAGCAATCGTTGCCCAAGGCGATTGCCGAGTACGAGCGCGCCCGCAACCGGCCCTGACTCATTCGCGCCTTGCCTAGACTTCCGCTCCATTCCGGCCGCGCCCGTTGGGGAGTCGCCATTGCGCTCGTGCTCGCGATTGCGGGGATCTGGGTCTGGTCCGAGAGCGGAAGGTCTCCGGAAGCGGTGCCACAGGCCGGCCCGGCACTGGACGTGCTGCTGGGGTCGGACTCGGATGCGGGCGAATTCGCCGCGGTGACCGGGCCGCGTCCGCTGGCCCTGCCCGCCGATCACGGGGCCCACGAGGGATTCAGGAGCGAGGTCTGGAACCTGTTCGGTCGGCTCCGGGACCCAGCCGGACGCCAATATGCCTTTCAGGTCAACCTGATTCGGCTCGCGCTCGTCCCCCAAAACGGTCCGCCACGGGAGTCGGCATGGGCGGCGAAGCAGATCTACGGGGGTCGCTTGAGCCTGGTGGCCGAAGACGATAATCGAGTCCTGTCTGCCGTACGGCTCAGCCGGGCCGCGGTCGGGTTGGCGGGAGCCAGCTCGGAGCCACCCACCGTGTGGATCGAGGATTGGTCGTTGCAGGCCGGCGCGGGCGAGGCGGGCGTTGCCGACCTCAAGGTCGCCGTCGCCGGAGACGA
>JBGSTR010000075.1:0-1738 GCA_041736365.1 Chromatiaceae bacterium
GACGCCCGGCGGACAGGTCCGGCGGGGGTCGCAAGGGTGCCGAAGAGCCGACTTCAGCACCCGCGGGCGGCGCGCTGGCGGCGGCCTTCGCAAAGGCTCGGAAACAACCTTAGCGACCCAAGAGCCATGCGCCGCGCGCACCCGCTCGATCCGGCACCGAGCTGATCCATTGGCGGAGTCGAAGACGCAGCACGTGAGCCGCCGCACCGAGACCATGCCGCCGATGCCGAAACCCGTGAACAGATCTCGCGGCAACAGGAGCTGACAGAGCCGCGAGAAAAGGTTCGGGAAGGCTCGTCCGCTCGTCCGACATTAAGGCCCTACTGTGGCCCCGCGGCGTGCACACTGAAAGACACCCCCTCCTGTGCTTTCAGGTGGGCGACCACGGCGAACAGGTTGTCCGCGCGCGGATTACCGTCTTCGCTGAGCATCCGCATCAGGCTCTTGGGGCTCTTGCACAGCTCTGCACCCAAAGTCTCGAAGCCGACGGTTGCGTTCACGTAATCGCGCAGGAGCAGCTTGCCCGTCTCCAGATCGTTGTTCAGGAACGCATCGAGGGCTTCTTCCAACAGGGCGACCCGAAACGCCGGGTCGCTCTGCGCCCGCGCCTTGATCGTGTCCTTGAAATCTCTCGTGAGGGGCATGCTTTAGCTTCCTACCTTCCGCTGTTTGTAGTCTTGCCAGTAAGCCTTGGCCTGCTTGATGTCGCGCTGCTGGCGCTTCTTCGTCCCGCCGATCAGCAAGATCACGAGCCGCTGGCCGTCTTGCCCGAAATACACTCGGTAGCCCGGGCCAAAGTCGATCCGACGTTCGGACACCCCCTCGCCAACCGGTTTCACGTCCCCGAGATTGCCGGTTTCGATCCGGGCAATCGCGGTGCGCACCTTCGCCGCCGCGCGGGGCTCCAGGTCCTTGAACCAGTCCGCGAACGGACAGGCGGCATCGACAGTTTCGTACTGGAGAACCTCGGTCATGGATTATAGTGCTATATACGTTACCACGCCTCTCGAGCTCAGCTCGCAGGCCCCGCCGGATTTGCGCGCTTCGGCCTCCTGCGGCGTATGGCGGCCCTCCGTGCGACGCGGCCAGTCGATTGCGTAACCCTGCCGAACCATGCCTCGCGCGAGACGGTTCCGTCGGTGAAGCACTGCGCGTCTTGCGTCCGTAGGTGTCCACGTCCTTCGTCTCGCACGCCAGCCGCCGGGCGCGATCAGGGAATCGAGCAGGAACGGCGCATCCTCACAGCGGGGGATTCTCGCCAGTTCGCTGATCGAGCTCCGGCGGTGCATTGCCGTCCCCATCTAGGGGCAGAGTGAAAACCTGGAGAACCCAATGCAGGATCGTCCCGTCATTCGCACCGCCATCCCCAAACGCCGCTATCAGATCGGACCCTACTCCGCATCGTTGCTCGGCGAGATCGAGAGCGGCGATGCGCGCGCGTATCGCTACATCCTCGCCTTCGTGGCGGCGGGTAAGCGCGAGCCGGAGGTGTACATCTGCGCCGAGCAGGTGCCGTCGCAAGAGCGCGCCGCCGGGGCCTACCGGTTGCTGATGGTGAGCGAGCCGATCTCGGATGTGCTTGCCAGCGGGGATGAATGGGGGGACCTGGACACCTTTGCCGAGCAGGCGCTGAAGGCCGGGGCGCACGCGCTCGGCCTCCAGCGGGAGCCCGTGATGCGCTTGATGTAGCCGGAACGGCCGCACCCGGGGCGCCGGGCGAAGGCGCCGCAATCCGGCC
>JBGSTR010000112.1:0-3305 GCA_041736365.1 Chromatiaceae bacterium
CCGAGCGAGGCGGAGTTGCAGGCGAAGTACATGCTGCCCACGTCGCAGATTGTCGAGATTGATGGCGAGCCGATCCACTATTCCGACGAGGGCCAGGGCGAAGCGGTCGTTCTGGTTCATGGAACTTTCGGCAGCTTGCGCCAGTGGAACGATTGGGTGGAGGCGTTGGGCGGCCGCTATCGGATCGTGCGCTTCGACCGGCCACCGTATGGGCTGTCCGGGCCGGATCCCAAAGGCCGCTATGGGCCCGACCGCGAGGTCGAGATCATCGCAGGGTTGACGGACAGGCTGGGACTCGAGAAGTTCTTCCTCGTCGCGACCTCCAGCGGCGGTCAGTCGGTGACACGGTATGCGGCCGAGCACCCTGATCGAATCAGGGGCCTGGTGGTCTCGAACATCGCCGTAAAGCCGATGGCGGCCGATCCCAACCGAAACACGTGGATGGTGCGCCAGAGCCGGAAAGTCAGTCCGTTCCTGAAAGGGTGGCATCCGAAGATGGAGTGGCGTGCCGTTCTGGAGCGCAACATGGTCAACCACGACAAGGTCACGGATGCCCTCGTGGCCGAATACCAGGACCTCAACAATCGCCCGGCGTCCTACCTGGCCGCCCAGGCGCGGGGACCCACAGTGCCGCCGCGCAAGCGCACGCCGGGGGACCTGGCAAAGATCACGGCGCCGGCCCTGGTGCTCTGGTCGGAAAACGACTCTGAAAGGCCTCCGCAGCCGGTTGCCGAAGACGCGATGTCATTCCTCGGCTCGCGGGACAAGTCTCTGGTGATCATTCCTCGCTGCGAGCACATGATGCCGCTGGATTGCGGACCCGAAAGCGCCGCGGCGGCGGTCGCATTCATTGACAGGATTGCGGCCACCCGCCCATGACTCGGGAGAGGACGACGGATCCCGCACCGGCGCGGCGCGGAACACGCTGCGCAGCCCGGCTACTTCACTTCGCCACCCTTGCCTTCGCGACGGCCTCCAGCATCGGACGCTGCGACGCCGGCGGCTCGAGGAGCGGATCGCGCCGCGTTGACGAACGCCTCCAGGTCGGCGTTGAAGCGTTCGGCGGCTTCGGCGAACGGTGAATGTCCCGATTCCGGATACTCGACGACGCGCGCTGCGGGGAAACGCGCGCGATAGGTTTCGGCCAGCGCATGTCCATCGTTCAGGCCGTCGCGGCCGCCGGTGACGACCAGCATCGGCAGAGTCAGTCGTGGAGTCAGGTCTTCGTTGCTGGTGATCGGTTCACCGGTCGGTCCGTACTGCCCACCCTCCATCGCGCGCCGGACGTAGGCGGGCAGCTGCAGCAGCGCGGCCACCGTTTCCTGTTCCCAGGCCGAATCGGGAGCGCTCGCCGTCATCAGCCGGGCGAAGGCCTGCGCGCCGGCGAGGTTCAGGCGCAGGTCGGATTCCCCCATGTCGCGGCTCGCGAGACGGGCCTGCGCCGCACCGGTAGGTGTGGTGGGCACCAAGCGCCCCCCCGAACTGGCGACGAGTACCAGCCCGGCGAGGGAACCGGCTCCCTCGCAGCGAACGTAGTTCATCGCGACCAGCCCGCCGAAGGACCACGCGACGAGCACGGGTCGCTCGAGCCCGAGCGCTTCCCTGACGGCTCGCACGTCGTCCGCCCACTGACACGCCCTACGATACGCCGTGGGGGCCGCCGGCTTGCCCGAATCGCCGTGCCCGCGCAGATCCATCGCGACCAGTCGCAGTCGCTGCGCAAGCGGGCTCTCCAGCTGTCGGCGCCAGCTCGTCCGCGACTGTCCGATCCCGTGCAGGAACAGCACGGCCGGCGCCTCCCGCGGGCCGGTCTCGCTGACGCTCAGCACGACGCCGTCGGTCGAGGTCACCGACGAGAAGCGGATGCCGGTGCCGTCTGCGGCGTGGGTCGCCGAGGCGGATGAGAAAAGGAGCGCCATGAGGAGGGCGCAGCGTCGCGTATTCATCCTTCAAGCATAGGCGCCAGGCGTCCGGGGAAACAGCAGGCTGCGGACAATGTCGGCGGCGAACGCCAGCGCGGTCAGATTCACCGGCTCGTCCGGGGCAAGTGCGGCGGCACTCGTCATCTCCTGGGGCGGTGGGTCGGGTGATTCTCAGGCAAACTCCGAAAGCCCTGACGGATGCGAGGACAGCATGATTCCCGAAGTCCCCTACACAGTGATGCGCTCGGTTCGCGGCGTCGTTTTCGGCGCACTGATGCTTCTTCTGCCTGGCCTGCCCCAATGGAGTACGGCCGCTGATTCGGCGCCCGTTACCCGGGTCACCGCAGAGCGCCTGGTCAACGCGAACGCCGAGCCCGGCAATTGGCTGTCCCATGGCAGGACCTACTTCGAGCAGCGCTTCAGTCCGCTGGACCAGATCAATCGGAACAACGTCGCGCAGCTCAAGCTGTCCTGGTTTTTCGACTTCGACGACTACAACGTCGTCGAGGCGACTCCGCTGGTGGTTGACGGCCGTATGTACGTCACGGCGGCCAAGGGAAAGCTCCACGCGCTGGATGCGGCCACGGGAAAAGAGCTGTGGCGCTACGATCCGGAGGTCCCCCCCGAGGTACTGCTGCGAGCCTGCTGCCAGCCCGTGAACCGGGGCGCCGCCGTCTGGGGCGACAGGGTATTCGTCGGTACCCTGGATGGTCGCCTGGTCGCGGTCGATGCACGGTCGGGCAAATTGGTCTGGGAGCGACGCACGGTCGATCCGGCGGAGCCGTACACGATCACCGGCGCACCGCGAGTCATCAAGGGCAAGGTCATCATCGGCAACGCCGGTGCGGAGTACGGCGTGCGCGGCTACGTCTCTGCTTACGATGCCGAAACCGGCGAGATGGCCTGGCGTTTCTACACGGTGCCCGGCAATCCGAAACTGGGTTTCGAGAACAAGGCGATGGAGATGGCGGCCAAGACCTGGTCGGGTGATTGGTGGAAGCACGGTGGTGGCGGCACGGCCTGGGATGCGTTGGTCCATGATCCGGAGCTCGACCTCCTGTACATCGGCACGGGCAATGCGGCGCCCTGGAATGATCGGGTGAGATCCCCGGGTGGCGGCGACAATCTGTTCGTTGCATCGATCGTCGCCTTGCGCCCGGACACCGGGGAATACGTCTGGCACTACCAGACGACGCCAGGCGATGCCTGGGACTACACGGCGACCCAGCCCATTGTCCTCGCCGACATCAAGATCGACGGCTCGGTTCGCAAGGTGCTGATGCAGGCGCCCAAGAACGGCTTCTTTTACGTCATCGATCGGGTGACCGGCAAATTGATCTCTGCGGAGAAGTTTTCCAGCGTGAACTGGGCTTCTCATGTCGA
>JBGSTR010000119.1:0-11324 GCA_041736365.1 Chromatiaceae bacterium
GTCGCTTGGCGCCTTGTTGGGTCATGGATTCGCGCTCCGTGCCCGTGGCCTCCTGGAAGCGCGTCCACCAGGCGGCAAGCTCCGGGTCGACCTCGCCCGCCTCGGCGCGCAGCACCAGGAAGTCGTAGGCGGCGCGAAACCGCGGATGGGAGGCGAGCCGGTAGGGCCGCTTGCCCTCGCGCTGGATGAATTTGGGCTGTAGAAACCAAACCTCGCGCATCGGCAGCGAGAACCGCTTGGGAATCGCGACCCGCGGCTGTTGATCGGCGCATACCTCGCCCGACGCCAGCAGCATGGCGTCGTTCGCCGACTTTCCGCTCGCCAGGTGCGCCTCGAAGCGGAGTCTAACCGGCTCCCACAGCAGTACCGCGAACAGAAAGAACGGGGTAACCGGCTTGTCTTCCTGCAGCCGCTTGTCGGTATTGGCGAGACCGCGGCTGACGAAGGTAATGGGGAAATCGTGATCCTCGGACCCTAGGGCCTCCTCGGTCGCCGGAAACAACTGCTCGAACAGGCCATAGTGGCGCAGCTTCTCGAAGGTCTCGAGCGCATAGCCGGTATGGAACATCTTGATCAGCTCGTCGAACAGACGGGCGGCGGCAATGTCGCCGAGCAGGTCCCCAAGCTCGAACAGCGGTTGCTCCGTGTCGGGCTCGATGCTGAAGCCCAGCTTGCAGGCAAATCGGATGGCCCGCAGCATCCGCACCGGATCCTCGCGGTAGCGGCATTCCGGATCGCCGATCAGACGCAGGCGCCCGGCGCGCAGGTCGGCCAGCCCACCGGCGTAATCGATCAACGAGAAATCGGCGATGTTGTAGTACAGGGCGTTGACGGTGAAATCCCGTCGCAGGGCGTCCTCCTCGATTGTCCCGTAGGCGTTGTCGCGCAGGATCATGCCGTTTTCGATGTGCCGCTCGGTGGGTTCCGAATCCGCTCCGGCACCGCGAAAGGTCGCTACCTCAATGATGTCGCGCCCAAAATGCACGTGTGCGAGGCGGAAGCGGCGGCCGATCAGGCGGCAGTTTCGGAAAACCTGCCGAACCTGCTCCGGGGTCGCGTCGGTGGCGACGTCGAAATCCTTGGGCTCGTGGCCCAACAGCAGATCGCGCACCCCGCCGCCCACGACATGCGCCTGGAAACCCTCCTGCTTGAGCCGGTAGAGGACCTTAAGCGCGTGCTCGCTGATGTTCGCGCGCGAGATGGTGTGCTCCGGGCGCGGGACGATGAGTGGCGTTGTCGCGCTTGCGGCGTCGGTTGAATCGGGGACGAGATCCTGCATTCGAATGTTGTAGAGGTTCCTTCGGGGTAAGACGGCAATCGATACCGAAACCGGTTGTACTGGGTGGTTACGATCGGGAGGGGGCGATCATTGGGGCATCATGGGCTGCATCGCGCTTGTGATGCAACATGACATCCGTATAATACGCGCTTCTTTCGCGTACCGCTCCCTTCGTCTAGTGGCCTAGGACGCCGGCCTCTCACGTCGGTAACAGGGGTTCGAACCCCCTAGGGAGCGCCACTTCCCGCGTCCGCGACTGCTCGGGTCCGGCGCACAGCTCAACGTCTCGATCAAAGTTTCGATTCGCCCCGGCGAATCGCTTCCGATTCGCTTACGCATCCAACTGCTTCAAGCCGTCCGCCGGGGGGCTGATCCTCGTCGGCGGAAACCTTGGCCGCCGCCACCCGCCCGGCTTCGATGTCGACCCGCACGAGCAGCAGCGCGCCGACCAGGAACAGGCCGATGATCGGGAGCAGCGACATCCGCGGGTCGCCGGTCGCGGCCGCCACGGTACCGACCAGAAATGGCCCCAGCACCGCGGCAAATTTGCCCACCATGTTGTAAAAGCCGAAGAATTCGGCCGAGCGGCCGTCCGGGACCAGGCTGGCGAAGAGCGCTCGGCTTAAGGCCTGGATGCCGCCTTGGACCAGCCCGATCGCCGCGGCCAGCCAATAAAACTCGGCCACTCGGTCCATCTGCGCGGCGGCGGCCACGACGCCGACATAGACCGCGATCGCGACGAGGATGCTGCGCTTGACCCCCCAGCGCTCGCCCAATCGACCAAACACCAGTGCCGCCGGAAACCCCACGACCTGGGTAATCAGCAGGGCGGTCATCAGGCTGCTGTCCGGGAATCCCAGGCTCAGCCCGTAGTCCACCGCCATAAACACGATGGTGTCCACGCCGTCGATATAGAACCAGTAGGCGACGAGAAACAGAAAGGTCTCCCGCAACCGGCGAACCCGACCGAGTGTGGCGCCAAGCTCGATGAAGGCTCCGCGTAGCGCACCGCGCAGCGATCGCCGACCGGCGCCCGCGCCTTCCGGTACCCGCATGGCCAGGGGCAGCGTGAAAATCGCCCACCAGATCGCGACGCCGAGAAACGCGGCCTGGACCGCGGACGCCTTGTCCGCGAAGCCGAACCACTCGGGCTCAAGCACCATGGCGACATTGAAGGCGAACAACAGTCCCCCGCCGAGATACCCGAGCGCATAGCCCAGCGAGGAGACTCGCTCGTAGGCGCCCGGTCTGGCGACTTCGGTAATCATCGCGTCGTAGAAGACATTACCGCCGAAGAATCCCAGCAACCCGAGCAGATACAGCAGCAGCGCCGCTCCCCAGTAGCCGGCGGCGACCCAGTAGAGCGCCCCGGTCGCTGCGACTCCGAGCGCGGTGAACAGCAGTAAGAAGCGCTTCTTGGCCCCCAGCTGATCGGCGAGTGCCCCGAGCAGCGGGGCGAGGCACACCAGCAACAGGCTCGCCGCCGAGCTGGTGTAGCCGAGCCAGCGGGTGCTTTCGGTCGGCGCCAGATCCGCCGCCCAGAACTGCTTGAAAAAGACCGGGAAGAAACCGGCGATCACCACCGTGGCGAAGGCCGAATTCGCCCAATCGTAGAACGCCCAGGCGTAAGCTCGCCGCCCGGGACGTGCGGTCACGGCCAGGCCGCCCCGCCGACGGCCGCAATACAAACGCCGGCAGTCCTCATCAGAGTGCGCGGTCGGGTGACGCCATCAGGGCCATACGCACCAGATCGGCCAGTGAATGCGCGCGCATCTTCTCCATTACGCGCGCCCGGTGGGCCTCCACGGTCTTGGCGCTGACGCCGAGGTCCGCGGCAATCTCCTTGTTGGACTTGCCGTCGGTCACCATCGCCATGACCTCGTGCTCGCGCGGCGTAAGCTCCGACAGGCGCGCCGCAACCTCGGCGCGCGTCTCCCGGCTGGCGCGTTGCTTCTTGTCGAAGTCAACGGCATTGCGGATGCTGCGCAACAGGTCTTCGTCGTGAAACGGCTTCTCGATGAAATCCACCGCCCCGGATTTCATGGCCTTGACGGCCATCGCCACGTCACCGTGTCCGGTAATCATGATCACCGGCAGCCGGTAGCCCTCCCGCGCCAGGTAACCCTGGAGCTCCAGCCCGCTCATCCCGGGCATGCGGACATCGAGCAGCAGGCAGCCCGCGCCACCGGGATGATAACCCGCGAGAAAGGCGTCGGCGGACTCGAAGGTCTTTACCGGCATGCCGATCGACTCGATGAGCCACTGCAGCGAGGTGCGCATGGCCTGGTCGTCGTCGACGACGAAGACGGTCGGTTCACTTGACATCAATTGGCTCCCACGGCCTTGACTCGCGCCGGCGTTGCGGCGATCGCGGAATGCGCCAGCGGCAGCGCAACATGGAACACGGACCCGCCCCCGGGCTCGGATTCCGCCCAGATGCGACCGTCGTGATTCTCGACAATGGTCTGGCTGATCGCCAAACCCATGCCCATCCCGCCCTCCTTGGTGGTAAAGAACGGATCGAACAGCTGCCGCACCCGATCCGGGGCGATCCCCGCGCCGCTGTCGGCCACGCTTACCCGCGCCTCGCCCGCGTCCGTCCAGGTCCGAACAGCCAGGTGTCCCCGGCCCTCCGGGACGTCTTCGAGCGCATCGAGCGCGTTGCGCACCAAATTCAGCAGCACCTGCTCGATCTGCACCAGATCGACATGGATCGCGATGCCCTCCGGCGCCAGATCCAGCTCGATCTGGATGCCGAGCTTCCCGGTCTCGAATTCGACGAAAGAGCACACCTCGCGCACCAGTTGATTGAGGTCGGCGTCGGCGCGAATCGGCGGCTGTTTGCCGACCAGCGCGCGCAGACGACGGATGATCTCGCTCGCGCGCTGGGCCTGGTTGGTGATCTGCCCCATGGCGCCCACCAGATCTTGGACCTGGCCCACACCGCCCTGCAGGCGACGGGTGCAGCCGTTGGCGTAGTTGACGATCGCCGACAGTGGCTGGTTCAGCTCGTGCGCCATCCCGGTGGCCACCTCGCCCATGGTGCTCAGGCGACAGACATGCACCAGCTCCGCTTGGTGCTGGCGGGACTCCTGCTCGGCGCGCCGCACAGCGGTAATGTCGCGCGCGTAGATATTGACATAGCCGAGGTCCCGGATGGGCGCGAACAGCAGCGAATAGACCTGACCATCCTCCTCGGTCTCGCGCTCGCGCGGCTCGCCGGAGTGAAGGGCCTCGGTCACCTGTAGGGTCCAATCGTCTTGCAGTCGCTGCCCCGGCTCGGTATTCCAGGCCCGCAGCAACCCGCGCGCGGCATTGTTCGCATAGACGATCAGCCCGTCGGCCGTGACCCGGAGAATCGGATTCGGACTCTCGCTCGCGAAACGGGCGAGGCTCGTGATCTCGCGCTCGGCCAGCTTGCGGCTGGTGATGTCATGGATGTACAGGGTGTAGAAGCGCTCGGACTCCAGATCGATCGGGGCGATCGAGAGCTCCACCGGCAGCTCGGATCCGTCGGCGCGCAACGCATCGAGCTCGCCGCGTCCCTGCATCTCCCGGCGCTCGTCGCGCGAGCGCTCGAGCAGACCCTGAAACGCCGGGCGCGAGGACTCCCGAAGAAACCTTTCGGCGAACAAGGCCCCGATCATGTCGCGGCGATCGAGCCCCAGCACCCGCTCGGCCGCGGGATTCGCCTCGATGATCCGGCCGTCGTGGTCAAGCGTCACGATCGAGTCCAGGGACGCCTCCATCATCGCCGCCTTGAGCGCCTCGCTCTCGCGCATCTCGGCCTGATGCTTGCGACTCATCTCCTCGCGCGCGGTGAGCACGAGCTGGGTGAAGTGCTGGATCCACTCCTCGATCAGCAGCAGTTGATTGCCGCCGTCGTTGAAACCCGGCTCCTGGATGCCGAGCGCCCGCTGCGAGAAGCGGGTCATGCGCTTCAACACCTTGTTGAGCCGCGAGGAGACCAGATAAATCACGACGGTAAAGACGAGGACAAACACCGATGCGGCGATTAGGCGCTGCCGGCGCTCGAAGATACGAACATGACGAGACATGCGCTCCACGCTTGCATGCGAGACGAAGGTCGCAAACAGCAGGTTCCAGTCCGTACCCTCGTATTCCGGCAGTGAATGCGACGTGACCAGGTAGGTGTCGCTCCAGTCCGCGAGCGAGGTTCCCGGGATCAGGACACGGGAGTCCACGCTGGCGACGATGCGCTGATCGTCCCCGTCCACCAGTGCCACGGCGGAGCGGTCGAAATCCACACCCCGCTGCGATGCCGCGAGCAAGGCATCGTCGATCGGGACCAAGACCACCAGGAATCCCATGGCGAATCCGCCCGCGTCCTCCACCGCGTCGCTAATCAGCAGATACAGGCGATCCTCAAACCGGACCGGTACCGTGCGGATCTCCTTCATGTCGAGGAACTGGGACGGAACGGCGGCTCGCCATTCGCCTTTCAGCGCCTCGTCACCGCCCTGATAGATCTCCCGCACCCGGCCGAGCAGGTCGGTCAGGAGCACGAAGCTCGGCGGGCGCAGCTCGTCGCGCTCGAAAAACTCGGGCAACCAATAGGGTCGAAACCCCTCGTAGATCACCGGCTGGAAATCATCGTCGTCCGACCAGAACAGGGGCTGCAGGTACTCCGCCAGCCGCCGGTGGTTCGCGAGCAGTCGAGTGGTGGCACCGTAGCTCGACATATAGCGGTCGAATCGGATCAGACTCTCCCGCGCCTGCAAATCGAGCTGAATCTGCAGCTCTTGACCGAAGATCTTGCCGATCTGGCGACTCTGAATCTGATCCAGAATCGCCCACACCGCGGACCCGGCGACGAGTCCGACGACGATCGCGATGAGTGGCATCGGCACACGCCGCAGCAGCCGAAAGACAGCGGGTTTCACGGATATGCGAGTCGAGCGCCCTGCGCTCTGTACGGGGTTGGAAGATCGGCCCGAAGGCGCACGGGTTCGGTGGTCGACGGGGAGCCGCGCCGGTAGGCCGGGGCTTCGTCAACCGGGCGATCCGGCGTCCAATTCGCCCAAGAGGTTAGGTGCAGCCCGCGCCGGAGTCCAGCGAAAATCGGACGCGCGGCCGTCAGCCAACCCTGGCGTGAATCATCGACACGGTGGACAATCCCGATCCCTTGGCGTTCCCGGACTATGTGATTCTCATGCAACAAACCACCGGGCGCGACCGCGCGCCGTCGCTGTTTCGACGCATCGGCGCACTACTCTACGACGGCTTGCTGCTGGTCGCGTTGCTGATGATCGCACTCGTCCCCGTCGTCATCGGCTACGACCTCTTCACCGGCAAGCCGATCCCCCACGATCCGGTGCACCGGATACTGATGCAAGCCTACCTGCTGAGCGTGGTCGTCGCCTTCTACGCCTATTTCTGGACCCACGGCGGCCAGACCCTTGGAATGCGCGCCTGGGGAATGCGACTGGTGCGCGCGGATGGCACCGGGCTCGAGCGCGCCGACGCCCTGCGCCGGCTCGGCTGGGCCACTATCAGCCTGTTGCCGCTCGGACTCGGACTGGTGTGGTGCCTATTCGATCGCGAGGGCCTCGCCTGGCACGACCGGATGTCGAGCACTCGCCTGGAGCTTTATAAACAATGATTTACAGCCAGGCGAGCAAATCCGAACCTCAACCCACGCGCCGCAGCAGGACGATCGCGCCCAGCACGAACAGCAGCGGCGGCAGGATGGCCGCTACCAAGGGGCTCATTGAATAAAGCAGCGAGAGATAGGTAAAGGTTCGGCTGACCAAGTAGTAGACGATACCCACCAATACGCCGAAAAAGATCCGCGGCCCCATACCGGTGCTGCGCGCCGAGCCCAACAGGATCGGGATCGAGACGAAGATCATGGAAAGGGTAAGCAATGGATGCACCGCCTTGCCCCAAAAGGCGACCTCATAGGCGCCCGCGTCCTGCTCCGTGACGGTCATGAACTGAATGTATTTGTAGAGTCCCCAAATCGGCAGCGCGCGCGGCTCCACCACCACTACCTTGAGTAGCCCGGGGTCGAGCAGAGAGGTCCATCCGGCGCTCGCTATGCGTTCCACGGTGACGCCGTCGGGGCGAACGTGGCTGCGCCGGATGTCCTCGAGCAGCCACTGGCCGTTCACGTAACGGGCGCCGGCGGCGTGGGTCGCCTCCAGGGTCCCCCGCTCGAAATCCAGCTCATAAATCGAGATATCGCGCAGGTTCGTCCCCGAGCGGATTTCTCGAATGTTGACGTATGCGTGCCCGTCGATCGCCCAAAAACCATAGGGGGTGCGCTGGGCGACGTCGCCGGACAGGGCAAGCCGTCGCATCTCGATCGCGCGCTGCTCGGCCGCCGGGGCAACCACCTCGCCGAGCACCACCGCGGCGACCGCAAGCAGTAGCCCACCCATCAGGCCTGCCCCGACGATCCGGGACACGGATATTCCCGCCGCACGCATGGCGACCAGCTCCGAACGACTGGCGAGTGTACCGAGACCGATAAGTGCGCCGATGAGGGTCGCGATCGGGAAGATCTGATAGGCGTAACGGGGCAGTGTCAGGACCGTGAACAGCAAGGCGTCCTGAAACCGGTAGCTCTCGACGCCGACTTGGTCCATCTCGTCGGCGAGTATGAAGAAGGCGAGCAGCGGCAGCAGTGCGCCCAGGGTCAGGAGCGTGCCGCCGACCACGGCGCCCGCCAGATATCGATTGAGGATTCGCACCGACCGCCTCGCCTCCCCTGCTCCGCGCCACGACGATCCGGGGGCAGCCTCGACAGCGGCCCGGATTACGGTAGACTCGCAGCCAACATGCTAACACCGGACCCCTTCCGACACCTCGCTCGGCCGGGGCCCGCTATCCTCTCAGTCGTCCGGGAGTGCCCTGATGGAATTCAAGATCAAGACTGGCGATCCAGCCAAGCAAAAGACGTCCTGTCTCGTGCTCGGCGTCTTCGAGAGGCGCAAGCTCGCGGGTGCCGCCGAGGCGGTCGACAAGGCCAGCGGCGGTAAGCTTACGGAGGTGCTGAAGAAGGGGGATTTGGACGGCGAGCTCGGCCGCACCCTGTTGCTCTACGACGTCGCCGGGGTTGCCGCCGCGCGGGTTCTCCTGGTCGGCTGCGGCAAGCAGAAGGATTTCACCCGCGCCGGCTACCGCCAGGCCATCGCGGCGGTCACGGACCTGCTCCAGCGCAGTCACTGCGGCGAGGCCCTGATCACGCTCGCGGGCCTCGCGCCGGAAGGTACCGACCTCTATCTCGCGGCACGCGACGCGGTGACGACGGCCGCCGATCGCGCCTACCGCTACTCCCGCACCAAGGACGACAAACAGGCCCCGAAGACACCCCTGAAGCAGCTCAACCTGTGGATCGAGGCGAAGCAGGATCTAGCCGCCGCCGAGAAGGCAGCCGCGCACGGTACGGCCATGGCCGCGGGCGTGCGACTCGCCAAGGAGCTCGGCAACCTGCCGGGCAATGTCTGCACCCCGAGCTATCTCGCCGACCAGGCACGCGAGCTCGGCAGCCGCTTCGCTCCGCTCAAGGTCCAGGTGCTCGAAGAGAAAGACATGGAAAAGCTCGGCATGGGTGCACTGCTCTCGGTCTCCCGCGGCAGTCGGGAGCCGGCGAAGCTGATCGTCTTCAACTACCGGGGCGGCAAGGACGACGCCAAGCCCGTGGTCCTGGTCGGCAAGGGCCTAACCTTCGACGCCGGCGGAATATCCATCAAGCCCGCGGCCGAAATGGACGAGATGAAGTACGACATGTGCGGTGGCGCAAGCGTCTTCGGTACCGTCGAGGCGACATGCCGGATGCAGCTCCCGATCAACCTGATCGGCGTAGTACCGGCCTCCGAGAACCTGCCCGACGGTGCCGCCAACAAACCCGGGGACGTGGTCAAGAGCATGTCCGGCCAGACCATCGAGATCCTCAACACCGACGCCGAGGGGCGCTTGATCCTGTGCGACGCCCTGACCTACTGCGAGCGCTTCGATCCCGCCGTGGTCATCGACATGGCGACGCTCACCGGCGCCTGCGTGGTGGCGCTCGGCAAGCACGCATCCGGCCTGTTCTCCAAGGACGACGCGCTGGCCGACGAGATTCTCGCAGCGGGAGAGGCGGCGGCCGATCGCGCCTGGCGGCTGCCGCTGTGGGACGACTATCAGCAACAGCTCGACAGCAACTTTGCGGACATGGCCAACGTCGGCGGCCGCGAGGCCGGCGCCATCACCGCCGCTTGCTTTCTCGCGCGCTACACCAAGGCCTACCGGTGGGCGCATCTGGACATTGCCGGCATCTCGTGGCTCGGCGGCAAGGAGAAGGGCGGCACCGGACGACCGGTACCGCTGCTCACCCAGATCCTGTTGGAGCGCAGCGGCGTATTGTAAGCAGACGAGCGCGCGCCGCACGGGAGTCGTAAAGGTCGCCCCGCGGCGCCCCCGCGGGGTCAATCGCCCTGCTGCTCCGGGGCCGCGTGTGGTGTCCCGTGCAGTTGCACGGGCGCCAGCTCCCGGCGCTTGCGGACGCGGATGTTCAGCATCTCGACCGCCACCGAAAATGCCATTGCGAAATAGATGTAGCCCTTGGGGATGTGCTGGCCCAGGCCGTCCGCGATCAGCACCACGCCGACCAGGGTCAAAAAGCTCAGGGCCAGCATCTTGATGCTCGGGTGGGCGTCGACGAAATCGCCGATCGATTTGGCCGCGAACATCATCACACCCACCGCGATCACGATGGCAATCACCATTACCGGCACGTGCTTGGCCATCCCCACCGCGGTGATTACGGAGTCGAGCGAGAACACGATGTCGAGAATCGCAATCTGGCCTAGCACCATCCAGTACTTCGAGGGCGTACGCACCTCGTTGGTCTCCTCTGCCCCCTCCAAGCTGTCGTAGATCTCCTGCGCACTCTTCCACAACAGGAATAGGCCGCCGACGATCAGGATAAGATCGCGCCCGGAGACGGTGAGCGCGTCGCGCCAATGCGAGTCGGTGAGGGTCGCGGCAACACCGGGCATGACGACGAACAATGGCTCGGTGAGCCGCATCATCCAGGCCAGCGAGAGCAACAGCAGGATGCGCGTGATCATCGCGAGGGCAAGGCCCTGGATGCGGGCGCGGTTGCGCTGGGCCTCCGGCAGGCGACCAACGACGATCGACAGGAAGATGATGTTGTCGATGCCGAGCACGATCTCCAGCGCGGTCAGCGTCACCAGCGCCAGCCAGGCCTCCGGGCTTGCAACCCACTCGAACATATCCGTCTCCGAACCAGAACCGAATGGCGGAAGGACCCGCCGCGGATCGCGGGTGCAGCGGCCAATCAGCGGGATGAGTATTTGTGAAACCCGGGATGCGCAGCAGACGTTGCGCCCGGGCGCGCGCTAGGCGGCGGGTGCGGCGTGTCCCTTGACCAGCTCGCGAACCCGATTCGGATGCGGGAGCCCGCGCACCAACAGCTCCGGTGTGTCGCCGGCCGTAAACACGGTGACATCGCCCGCGTTCATCGTCCGTTGCGACAGGCTCTGGCGGATGCGCACCGTCCGCACGGAGGACAGATTGATCTCGGTGTACTGCTTGTTCAGCAGCCCGTGGGTCCAGATCAGCTCGTCGTCGCTCACCACCAGACGGTCCATGCGCGTCGCGATCCACCACACCAGCAGCCGCAGGGCGGCGAGCGCGGCCACGGCGATGCCCGCTTGCTGGACGACCGCGTGGCTCAAGTCGGCCAGTTGCGCATTGAGAGCTGCGGGAAGCACCTGCTTGCCGAGCGCGGCGACCAGGATTCCAGCCGCCAGGATCAAGAGCACGACCAAGGTCGTGAACGGACGCATACGCAGCATCGACGGGTGGGCGTCATAGCGAATCTCGGACATCGAAGGCTCCCTATCTCTCGCCCGTTCGGGCGGTCCGCGGCGCCGTTGGCTCCGCGGCGGCAGGCGCAACGAGGGATCGAAGGCGATCCCCGAAAGGCCGGCATACTAGCAGCAAGCAAGGATGCCGCAACAGCCGGCGCCGCTGTCAGTCGGACCGGCAAGCGCCGCGGATCGCGGCGATG
>JBGSTR010000141.1:0-1689 GCA_041736365.1 Chromatiaceae bacterium
CCGGCGCAGCGCATCGCCGCCGACTTCGAGCGCGCGACCGGACACCGCGTCGAGCTCATCGCCGGCTCGACCGGAAAGCTCTACGCCCAGATCAAGAACGGAGCGCCGTTCGACGTGCTGCTCGCGGCCGACGAGCAGACACCCGCAAAGCTCGTGGACGAGGGCATGGCGGCCGCCGACAGCCGCTTTACCTATGCGCTGGGTCGGCTGGTGCTGTGGTCGGCCTCGCCCGAGCGGGTCGATGCCGAGGGCACGGTATTGAAGCTGGGCGACTTCAAACGCCTTTCAATCGCCAATCCGAAGCTGGCC
Source organism: Chromatiaceae bacterium (assembly GCA_041736365.1). Lineage (GTDB taxonomy): Bacteria > Pseudomonadota > Gammaproteobacteria > Chromatiales > Chromatiaceae > JBGSTR01. Next base: position 310 of record JBGSTR010000141.1, read on the forward strand.
CCCTATGGGGCCGCGGCCGTCGCGGTGATCGCGGCGCTGAATCTAAGCGACGCGCTGGAGCCCAAGCTGGTGCAGGGTGAGAACATAGCCCAGGCCTATCAGTTCGTGGCCAGCGGCAACGCGGAGCTGGGATTCGTGGCCCTGTCTCAGGTCATGAGCGACGGCACCATCGCAGAGGGTTCGGCCTGGATCGTGCCGGAGGATCTCTACCCGCCGATCCGCCAGGATGCGGTGCTGCTCGTCGGGGCCGAGAACAATCCGGCGGCGACCGCCTGGCTCGCCTATCTCAAGGGAGACGCGGCTCGCACGGTGATCGCCGCCGACGGCTACAACCTCTGACGGAGCGGTGATGCCGAACGCAGGGGACCTCACCGCCGTCTGGCTCACCCTGAAGCTGGCGACGGTAACAACCCTGATCCTGCTCCTGATCGGGACCCCCATCGCCTGGTGGCTGGCGCGAACCCGCTCCTGGTGGAAGGGGCTTGTCGGGGCGCTGGTGGCGCTTCCCATCGTGCTGCCGCCGACGGTGATCGGGTTCTACCTGCTGTTGTTGATGGGCCCCAACGGACCCGTGGGGCAGCTCACCCAGTGGGCCGGGATCGGCCTCCTGCCCTTCACGTTCCAGGGTCTGGTGGTGGCCTCGGTGTTCTACTCCCTGCCCTTCGTGGTGCAACCCATCCAGAACGCGTTCGAGGCAATGGGCGAGCGACCGCTGGAGGTGGCCGCCACCCTGCGCGCGGCGCCGCTCGACGCCTTCTTCAGCGTCGCCCTGCCGCTGGCGCGCCCGGGGATCTTGACCGCGACCATCCTGGGGTTCGCCCATACCGTCGGTGAGTTCGGGGTGGTGCTGATGATTGGCGGCAACATCCCCGGTGCGACGCGGGTGATCTCGGTGCAGATCTTCGAGCACGTCGAGGCCATGGAGTACGGCCGAGCGCATTGGCTGGCCGGAGGCATGGTGATCTTTTCGTTCCTAACCCTGTTGATCCTCTTCGCATTGAATCCCGGTGGCCGCTACCGGCGATGATCGAGGCACGCTTCAAGCTCAAGCGACCCGGCTTCACCCTGGATCTGGACCTGGATCTACCCAGCCAGGGCATCACCGCGCTGTTCGGCCATTCCGGATCGGGCAAGACGACGTTGCTGCGGGCCATTGCCGGCCTGGAGCGGGTGCCGGACGGACGCCTGCGCGTCGCCGGGGAAATCTGGCAGGACGCGCGAACCTTCCTGCCGACCCACCGCCGCCCGATCGGCTACGTATTCCAGGAGGCGAGTCTTTTCGAGCACCTCGACGTTCGAGCCAACCTGGAATACGGCCAGCGCCGCGGCAGCGCCGCCGACCCGGTCGCATTCGACCACATCTGCGCCTTGCTCGGCATC
>JBGSTR010000145.1:0-3341 GCA_041736365.1 Chromatiaceae bacterium
GCGCGGGGCTGGCGGTGGCCGGGTGGAACGGCAGGCGCGCTCGAATTCAGCGCGTTTGGTCAGCCCGGGGGCTGCTTGGTCCGGCTATCGAGACTTCGTGGTCCAGCGCCGCGAGGTCGAGGACGCGGCCGGGTCCGTTTGCTCCTTCTATCTGGCCCCGGCGGACGGCCAGCCGCTGCCGCCATACAAGCCCGGACAGTACCTGACCTTCAACCTGGAGGTCCCGGACCCAACGGGCGGAAAGCCCGGGTCCATCGTGCGCTGCTATTCGCTGTCCGACCGCCCGCGCCCCGACCACTACCGGATCTCCGTCAAGCGCGTCATGCCTCCGCCCGGCCAGCCGGAGCTCGCGCCGGGCGCAGGGTCCGGTCATTTCCACGACAGCATCCGGGAGGGCGCCCGCCTGTCCGTGCGTGGCCCCGCGGGCCATTTCCACCTTATCGAGGATGGGCTGCCCATCGTGCTGATCGCGGGAGGCATCGGGATAACGCCCCTGCTCGCCATCCTCAATACCCTGGCCCACCGAGGCGACCCGCGCCCGGTATGGCTGTTCTATGGGGTACGCAACGGCTCCGAGCAGATCATGAAGGAGCACCTGCGGACCCTGCGGGACGACTACCCGAACCTTCATCTGCGGGTCTGCTACACGAAGCCCGCCGCGGGGGATGAGCCGGACCGGGATTACCAGCATGCGGGCCGGCTCGACGCCGAGCTGCTGCGCCGGTCATTACCCTTCGGGCGGTACGCGTTCTACCTGTGCGGCCCGCCCGCGATGATGGAGTCACTGGTACCGGCGCTGGAGGACCTGGGCGTGGCCGCGCGGGATATCCACTACGAGTCCTTCGGCCCGGCGTCCCTGACGCGACAGCGGACATCGGCCGAGGTGCCCGGTGCGGACCAAGCCATCACGGTGCGCTTTAGCCGCTCCGGGAAGACGGTCGCCTGGGATCCGCGAGCCGACTCCCTGCTCGCGCTGGCCGAGGACCAAGGGATTCGAGTCGATTCCGGCTGTCGGGCGGGTAGCTGCGGCTGCTGTCAGACGGCCGTGGAGTCCGGCGAGGTGGAATATCTGCAGACCCCGGATGCCGAAATCGCCCCGGGCCATTGCCTGCTTTGTGTGGGCAAACCTACCGGCGACGTGACCCTGGCGCTCTAGAGAGGATTCGGCAGACACCATGAACCGCTCAATCTTCCGCAAAGAGCTCCTCCCCTTCTTGGCCATGTTCGGGTCCCTGATCGCAGCCACCGTGCTGGCCGATGCCGCCCTCCACGCCTTGGACTTGGTCTGGGTGGGGCGTTACCTGGGTATCCCCGGCACCATCCTGATCCTGTTCTCGTTCCTCTACTCCATGCGCAAGCGCAAGTTGATCCAAGTCGGTCGGCCCAAGTCCCTGCTGCGCCTGCATGAGGTGCTGACCTGGACCGGGGCGCTGATGATCCTGGTGCACGCGGGTGTGCATGTCTACTCGATCCTGCCGTGGCTGGCCCTTATCGCCCTGCTGATAAACGTGGCAAGCGGTATGACCGGCCAGTATCTCCTGGAGCGCTCGCGCCGCCATCTGGCGTCGCGCCGGGATGCCTACGTGGACGAAGGGCTGGAAGCGCAGGCGGTGGAGCGGGAGATCTTCTGGGACGCGGTCACCGTGGACGCGATGAAGCAATGGCGGCGGGTGCACTTCCCGATCACGCTCGCCTTCGCCGTCCTGGGGATCGCGCACATCCTGAGCATCTTGCTTTTCTGGCAGTGGAAATGAACAACAAAATCGTCTTCTACATCGTCGGCGCGAATCTGGCCCTAATCCTTCTCCTGTCCGTCTTTCTGCCGCACCCGATGATTGCCCCCGGCAAGCTCATTGAGGCCCACCGCGCCCTGGAGACGGATTGCTTCGCCTGCCACAGTCCCTTTCGGGGCAGCCGCCCGGAGCGCTGCACCGAGTGCCACAAACCCGCCGAGATCGGACTCGTCACCACCAAGGGTGTGGCCGTTGGCGACGAGCAGAAGCTCATCGCGTTCCACCAGGACTTAGTGGAGAACGACTGTGTCGCCTGCCATAGCGACCACAAGGGCGTGCAGGCCTTTCGCCCGATTGGCCGCTTCTCCCACGCGCTGTTGCAGGCCGGGACCGCGGAGCGTTGCAACGGCTGCCACCGCAGTCCACAGGACGCGCTGCACCGCCAGATCTCGGGCGGCTGCGGGCAATGCCATAGTCAGGACGCGTGGACTCCCGCCACCTTCGATCACAACCGCTTTTTCCTGTTGGACGGAGACCATCAGACCACCTGCAACACCTGTCACATGGACAACGACTATAGCCGCTACACCTGCTACGGCTGCCACGAGCACTCCCGTTCCGGGATCCGCGAGACACATCTGGAAGAAGGCATCACCCATTACGAAGACTGCGTGGAGTGCCACCGCAGCGCAGACGCGGAAGGCGAAGGCCATGAGGGCGGAGGGTCGAATCGACACGACAACGATTGAGCCCGGTGGGGGCGCGACGGCGCGGGGGTTGGCTGGGTCTTGTTCGTGCGTTGACGACGAATTCGGGACGGTTGTCCGGCCGATGGCGCAGAGCGGAACCGCTATCGCGTTCCGCCCTGCCGGGGCTGAGATCCCGTGGCAATGCTATTTCACGATCTCAAGCGACTCGACCGAGAGGTAAACCGTCCCGGCCAAGTTGCGATCGACTTCGGCGAGGAGTCGCACCTGCATTTCCGGCCCGACGTCGCGACCACGCCATAGCTCCGGGTCGATCTCGACTCGAATCTCGCCCGTTTCATCGCGAAAGGTGAAGAAGTCACCCCGCAGCCGGTTGACGATGTTTCCGGTGACGGTGACATAGCTGTCGCGCGGCGCGCTTCTCGCCTGCTCCACCGTGGACACCCTTCCGGCAACGCTTGGACCCGTAAAGTCGGCAAACGCGCCGATGGCAAACGCGGTCAAGGAGGCCAGGAAAACAATCTGGACCATCTTCATGAGTCATTCTCCCAGGGTTCAATGATCGACCAGGCAGGGTTTCGGACGCGCAACGACGCGTCGCGCAGCGCAATCCTTATCCGTATTGGATCGGAGAGAGCCGCGGTGGGTGCGAGGCAGGGCACAGCGATCGCTACTCCGAGAGTCCGAGCAGACTCGCGCCGATTTATGTAGCAGGTGCACGGACAGTTCGCAATACACAGAATTTGGCAACCGGCAACCGATGCCGTTCCGCTCGCGCCGTGAGTCCGCCAGCGAGAGGATCTGATCAAAACGTAGGATGGGCAAAGCGCAGCGTGACCATGCCCATCGTGGGGCGCAAGCGATGGGCACGGCCTATCGGCCTTTGCCCATCCTACGGTTC
>JBGSTR010000170.1:0-4109 GCA_041736365.1 Chromatiaceae bacterium
ACTCCAGGTCATCTGCGACATGGGGTTCGCCGGCTACTTTTTCTTGCATCGCTCACTTCCTATGCGTGTTTTCAGGCTCCGCGCGCACTGTAGCGGCATCGCCGCGCCGACGTCTAGAAGGCGCGGCCGGCGCGGCCCGGCGACGCCCGCGCTTGGTTGGGCGCCCCCACTGGTGCAGAATCCCGACCTTTGGACGCGCGCCGCGCGTCTTATCGAGTCGCCGAGCAGGGGAGCAAGCCATGTCCTACCCGACTATCGAGGACTGTATCGGCAATACGCCGCTGGTGCGTCTGCAACGGCTACCGGGGACCACGGACAACGTGATCCTGGCGAAGCTGGAGGGCAGCAATCCGGCCGGGTCGGTCAAGGATCGGCCGGCGCTCAACATGATCCGGCGCGCCGAGGAGCGGGGCACCATCAAACCGGGTGATCGCCTGATCGAGGCCACCAGCGGCAACACCGGGATCGCCCTGGCGATGGCCGCGGCGATCAAGGGCTATCGCATGGTGCTGGTGATGCCCGAGCATATGAGCGTCGAGCGCCGCGCCGTGATGCGCAGCTTCGGCGCGGAGATCGTCCTGACACCGAAGGCGGGCGGCATGGAGTCGGCAATCGACATTGCCAATGCGATGGAGGCCCGCGGCGAGGGGCTGCGGCTGGATCAGTTCTCCAACCCGGACAATCCGGGCGCACACTTCGCGACCACCGGCCCGGAGATCTGGCGCGACACCAACGGCGGCATCACCCATTTCGTCAGCTCGATGGGCACCACGGGCACCATCATGGGCACCGGACGCTACCTCAAGGGACAGAATCCGGACGTCCAGATCATTGGTGTGCAGCCGGAGGAGGGCTCCAGCATCCCCGGCATCCGGCGCTGGCCCGAGGCCTATCTGCCCAAGATCTACGATCCCGCGGGGGTCGACCGCATCATCGACGTCTCCCAAACACTCGCCGAGGAGACCACCCGCGAGCTGGCGGCGCGGGAGGGCATCTTCGCCGGGGTTTCATCCGGCGGTGCGGTGGCGGCGGCGCTGCGACTGTCCGCGGAGGTCAGCGGCGCACTGATCGTCGCCATCGTCTGCGACCGCGGCGATCGCTATCTATCGACCGGGCTGTTCCCCGCTTGACGAAATCGCGCGAGATCACGCCTCGGTTTTCACCTCCGCGCCGCCCGAGCTTAGGCCCCGGCGCTGCGTCCGTTTCTCTTTGCGTCCGAGCAAGAAAACAAACTAGTTAGTTTCAGTAAGACATTGTCCAAGAAGAAAAAGGCACTGCCGCAAGCGCCCGTCGAGGCGGAGATCGAATCGCTGACCCACGAGGGACGCGGGCTGACCCATTTCGACGGCAAGGTGGTATTCGTCGACGGCGCGCTGGCCGGGGAGCGGGTACGCTACCGAGCCACGCGCTGCCAACGTCGCTTCGACGAAGGTACGGTGATCGAAGTGCTGCGGGCGTCGCCGGAGCGGGTGGCGCCGCGCTGTCCCCACTTCGGCGTTTGCGGCGGCTGCAGCCTCCAGCATCAGGATCCGGCCGCGCAGATTCGCATGAAGCAGTCGATCCTGGCGGACGTGCTCACCCGCATCGGCAACGTGGAGCCGGAGCGCTGGCTCGCGCCGCTTGCCGCCGAACCCTGGGGCTATCGGCGCAAGGCGCGCATCGGGGTGCGTTGGGTGGCCAAGAAGGGTCGCACGCTGGTTGGGTTTCGCGAGCGCGGCAATTCATTCATCGCCGATCTGAGCCGTTGCGAAGTGCTCCATCCGGCCATCGGCGAGCGCATCCCCGCGCTGGCCGCGGCGATCGATGCACTCGAAATCCGCGACAAGGTGCCGCAAATCGAGATCGCGATCGGCAACGGCCCCTGCGTGCTGGTGTTTCGGGTGCTCGAGCCCCCGAGCGATGCGGACATCGAGGTGCTGCAACGCCTCGCGGAGCAGGAGTCGTTTCACGTCTATCTACAGACCGGCGGAGCGGAGACCATCCGGCCGCTCCCGGGTCAGGCGGTGGAGCTTCACTACGATCTGCCGCGCCACGATCTGCGGCTCGCCTTCGAGCCCACCGACTTCACCCAGGTCAACCTGGAAGTCAATCGACTGATGGTCGACCAGGCGCTGGAGCTGCTCGACTGCCACGCCGACGAGCGGGTATTGGACCTCTTCTGCGGACTGGGAAACTTCACCCTGCCGCTGGCCCGCAGGGCGGGGCAGGTGGTCGGGGTCGAGGCGGACGCGGGTCTGATCGAGCGCGCCGAGGCCAATGCGCGACACAACGGCATCGGCAATGCGCGATTCCAGGTCGCGGATCTTTACGGAGAGCTCGATCTGCAACCCTGGATGCACGAGACCTACGGCAAGGCGCTACTGGACCCGCCCCGTACCGGTGCCATTCAAGTGCTCGACTGGCTGCCGCGACTCGGGGTCGAGCGCATCGTCTACGTCTCCTGCTACCCTTCTACCCTGGCCCGCGACGCGGACCGACTGGTCAACGTGCTCGGCTACCGGATGCGGGCGGCGGGGGTGATGGACATGTTTCCACACACCGCGCACGTGGAATCCATCGCCATGTTCGATCGGAGCTGAGGAGCGAAAAAGCATGCCTGTAGAAATAGAACGCAAGTTTCTGGTTAAGAACGAACAATGGCGCGATTCAGTCGAGTCGCAAGCGCGGATCACCCAGGGCTACTTGTCAAACAACAGCAACGCGACGGTGCGCGTCCGCATCAAGGGTGAAAAGGCGTTCATCACCATCAAGGGCGCGTCGCAAGGCGTCAGCCGCTCGGAATTCGAATACCCGATTCCGGTTGACGATGCGGAGGCGATGCTGAGCGAGATGCCGGTTTCGCCGGTAGTCGACAAGGTTCGCCATCTGGTGCGCTGCGGGCCGCACGTTTGGGAGCTGGATGTCTTTCACGGCGAGAACGAGGGGCTGGTCATGGCCGAGCTCGAGCTTGGCTCGGAGGACGAGTCATTCGAGCTGCCGGAGTGGGCCGGGGAGGAGGTCTCCGACGACCCGCGCTACTACAACGTGAATCTGGCGCAAAATCCCTACAAGCATTGGTGAGGCGGCTCGCCGCGGCGCTCATCGCGCTGCTCCTCGGCACGCTGCTCATCGCCTGCCGGGAGCCGGCGGCGAACGACGGCGTGCTGCGCTTCGGGCTGGCGAATCCGCCGCGCAACCTCGACCCGCGTTTCGCCACCGATGCGGTTTCCGAACGAATCAACCGGCTGCTGTATCGGCGGCTCGTCGAGCTCGACGCCCGCAGCCTGCCGGTGCCGGGTCTCGCGACCTGGGAACGGCTCACGCCCACCCACTATCGATTCCGACTCGGCTCGCAAGGGCGCGAATTCAGTGACGGGACGCGGCTTGGTGCGGAGGATGTCGCCGCCACCTACCGCTCAATCCTCGATCCGGCCACCGGCTCGCCCCACCGCGCCCTGCTGAGTATCATCCGCGCAATCGAGGTGCAGGGGATCGATACCATCGATTTCGAGCTGGCGCGCGGCGATCCCCTGTTCCCGGCCTATCTCGGCATCGGCATCCTCCCGACCCCGGGGATCGCGTCCGGGCGCTCGTTCGCCGAAGATCCGATCGGCAGCGGGCCGTTTCGGGTGACGGATCGACCCGGACCGGGCCGACTCGGGCTCGAGCGTCGGCGCGATGGCCAGCGGATCGAATTCGTAACGGTCAAGGATCCCAACGTCCGCGCCATGAAGCTGCTTCGCGGCGAGATTCACCTGCTGCAGAACGATCTCTCGCCGGAGCTGGTGGATTACCTGGTTTCCCGGCCTTCGGTGCAGGTCGAGTCGCGTCCCGGCGTGAATTTCTCCTATTTGGGCTTCAACATGGACGATCCGGTGACCGGCCGAGTGGAGGTCCGTCGCGCCATTGCACACGCGGTGGACCGGGCCGCACTGCTGCGCTACCTGTTCCGCGATCGCGGCCGGGTCGCGGAGACGTTGTTTCCTCCGGACCACTGGGTCGGCACCGATCGCCTGAGCGGCTATGCGTACGACCCGGCGCTCGCACGGTCGTTGCTGGCCCGGGCCGGCGACTAGCGCGGAATGGTGCCTATCCGGTGCGTCAATCTCCCACCGGGGCTGCGCTGCGTC
>JBGSTR010000203.1:0-2121 GCA_041736365.1 Chromatiaceae bacterium
CACGCGCGCAGCCGCCCGTCGGCGGGCCCCAGCTCCATGTGACGATGCACCCGCTCGCCGGCGGTCAGCTCGGCGATCGCGCCAAGCAGCAGATCAACGCCATCGCCCGTACGCGCGGAAAGCCACACCCGATGGGGTCGACCGTCCTCCGCCCGATCCACCCGGGGGGCGCCGTCGGCGAGCAGGTCGAGCTTGTTGTACACCTCGAGGCAGGGGATCTCGTCGCTCCCGATCTCGGCGAGCACGGACTGTACATCCGCTACCAGGCGTGCGCGGTGCGGCGCCGCCGCATCAACGACGTGCAGCAAAAGCGTGGCGTTGCGCGTCTCCTCGAGGGTCGCGCGGAAGGCGGCCACCAGCTCGTGCGGAAGGCGGCTGACGAAACCGACCGTATCGGCGAGCAGGACAGCGCCCCCGTCGGGCAGATCCAGCCGCCGCAGGGTTGGGTCCAGGGTGGCGAACAATTGATCGGCCTGGAACACGCCCGCATCCGTGAGCTGATTGAATAGCGTCGACTTCCCGGCGTTGGTATAGCCGACCAGCGAAATTACCGGCAGCTCCGCTTTTGCACGTGCGCGGCGGCCCTGGGCGCGCTGGGATTCGATCCGCTTGAGACGCCGATTGAGCAGCGCGATCCGGTTGCCGAGCAGGCGGCGATCGGTCTCGAGCTGGGTCTCGCCCGGTCCGCGCAGCCCGATACCGCCCTTCTGGCGCTCCAGGTGAGTCCAGCCGCGCACCAGACGGGTCGAGAGATGCTCGAGCTGGGCCAGCTCGACTTGTAGCTTGCCCTCGAATGAGCGGGCCCGCTGGGCGAAGATGTCCAGGATCAACCCACTGCGGTCCACCACCCGGCACTGGAGCAGCCGTTCCAGGTTGCGCTCCTGGGCCGGCGAGAGGTTGTGGTTGAAGATGACCAGCTCGGCGCCCGCGACCGCGACCATCGCCTTGAGCTCATCGCCCTTGCCCGAGCCGACAAAGAGCCGAGCATCCGGTACCGCGCGCGTTCCCGAAAGCTCTCCCACCACCTCCGCCCCCGCAGCGACGGCGAGCAGCTTCGCCTCCTCGCGCTCGTCGGGCTCGGCCGGTGTCCTGATGTCGAGATGCACCAGGATCGCCCGTTCGCCACCACTTGGGCGCTCAAACATCGGTTGGACGTTGTCGTGCGGTGCCGGCGCGACGGCCGACTTCGCGCTCCGAGTCCCGGTTAGCTATTGCCCGGGTCCGGCAGTTCGTCATGAGCGGTTTGAATCTTCACGTTGCGGGCGGGGACCACCGTCGAGATGGCGTGCTTGTAGATCATCTGGCTGACGTTGTTCTTCAGCAGCACGACGAACTGGTCGAAAGACTCGATCTGGCCCTGCAGCTTGATGCCGTTGACCAAGAAGATCGACACCGGGATCCGTTCCTTTCGAAGGGCATTAAGAAAGGGATCTTGCAGGCTTTGGCCCTTAGTCATGGGTTAGCTCCTTATTGTAGTGTTTAGCTTAATCGCCAAAGAGCAGCTAGCGGCGCTTCGCGTGTGTGCGAGACGTGGCGTTGCAATGGCGAGACGCCGCCCTTGGGCCACTGCGGCGGCGTTTACCGGCATAGTTTCGTAGAAACACTGTCTGCACACCAACAACATTTACGGCGAACCGATGACCGCGGGGTCCCGGATGTGCCCCGGATGACGGGTTTGCTCACAGCTCGTTCGGGATGCCGCGCCCTTACTCGCCGCCGGGCCGCCCGAAAAAATCCGATCGGATCCTGCGTATCTGGATCGGCCCGAGGGCCTAACGCACCTCCGAATTTCCGCCCCGAGCGTCCTCGACCAACCGCGCGGCGCGCTCGAGCGGTCGCGGCTCGTCCGCCAGCCAGCGAGCGTCGGACTGCGACCGCAACCACGTTAGCTGGCGCTTGGCGAGCTGCCGGGTCGCCGCGACCCCCAGCTCTTTCAGCCTGTTCAAGGTGCATTCGCCATTAAGGTATTTCAATACCTGCCGATAACCGACACAGCGCATGGCCGGCAGATCGGCGGTCAGATCCCCGCGCGCCCACAGGCGCTGCACCTCGTCGATCAGCCCTTGCGCCAGCATCGCCTCGAAGCGCTGCTCGATCCGGGCGTGCAGCACCGCCCGCTCC
>JBGSTR010000235.1:0-2091 GCA_041736365.1 Chromatiaceae bacterium
ACCGCACCGAGCGTCCGGCCGCCACCACCGGACCGCCCTCGGCGGCGGGGTTGGTGGTGGATCTGGTCAGCCGGCCGATCCGGGTGGATCTGCCGCGACGCGGCTTCCGGCAGGCGCTCGGGATCGAGGACCGTACCCGCGTCCCGATCCTGCGCGATCCGCAGGTGGTGGCGGAAGACGCCGAGGCGGTGTTCTATTTCCCGGGTTGCGGCTCCGAGCGGCTGTTCTCCGACGTCGGGCTGGCGACCCTTGCGATGCTCTACAACCGCGGTGCGCAGATCGTGCTGCCGCCCGGCTACCTGTGCTGCGGCTACCCACAGAGTGCTGCCGGGCTGGAGGTCCGCGGCCGGCAGATCACGATGGAGAATCGCGTGCTCTTCCATCGCGTCGCCAATACCCTGAACTATCTGGATATCCGCACCGTCCTGGTGTCCTGCGGGACCTGCATGGACCAACTGCTCAAGTACGAGTTCGAGCGTATCTTTCCCGGTTGCCGGCTGCTCGACGTCCACGAATGGCTGATGGAGCGGGGCGTGCGTCTGGATGAAGCCCCCGGCATCCAATACCTCTACCACGACCCCTGTCACACGCCGATGAAGACCCACGCGCCACTCAAGGTCGCCTCGGCCCTGATCGGCCAAGAGGTACGGCTCTCGGACCGCTGCTGCGGGGAGGCCGGGACGCTCGGGACCGCGCGCCCGGATATCGCGAACCAGGTGCGTTTTCGCAAACGCGAGGAGCTGGAGCAGGCTATCCGCGACCTCACCGGACAGGCGCGTGCCGACGGCCAAGTCAAGCTGCTTACGAGCTGTCCCGCATGCCAGCAGGGTCTGGCCAAATACGCCGACGAGACCGGATTACGCACCGACTACATCGTGGTCGAGCTGGCGCAGCGCATGCTCGGCGACGGCTGGCAGCAGCGCTTCATCGACCGGGTACGGGACGGCGGCGTCGAGCGGGTGCTGTTGTGAGCGCCGGGTCCGGCGGCGCAAACCTGTTTCGCGGGCTGCCCGAGCCGGAGAGCGGCGAGGTATTCGAGGATCTGCTGCGCTGCCGGAATGTCCGGATCGAGCGAATCGTCAGCAGCGAGCGGCCCGAGCCGGTGCTCTACGACCAACCCCAGGACGAGTGGGTGATGCTGTTACAGGGTCGGGCGAGCCTCGAGGTCGCGGGCGAGACGGTGGCGCTCGAGCCCGGCGACCATCTGTTTATCCCCGCGCACACGCCCCACCGGCTGTTGCAGACCTCCGCCGAGCCCCGCTGCCTGTGGCTGGGGGTGCATGTCTACGACGGACCGGATTGACGCCGCGGGCGCGAGGTTGGCGAATCAGAATCCAAGCACCAGCTTCAGGAGCAGCAGCAGGATTCCGGCGACCCCGGCGGCGCGCCAGATCCAGTCGACGCGGCGGTGATTCGACTTCAGCCGCTCGCCAAGGGCGGCGAAACGGGGCTCGGCGGCCAGGGCGGGGTCCAAGTAAAGCACCCGATGCGGCAGCTCGATGGCATCGACCTTGGCCACGGCATCCAGCGGGTCGGCGCGATAGAGGTGGGTCTCGACATCGACCAGTCCGTGACGCAGCGCCGCGTGGGCGTGCATCTGCGCGGCGTCGAGATCGTTGAAGGATCCGACGTAACGCACTCGCGGCTCATTCGACGCGCCACCCTGGTGGTCCGGCAAGCCGGGTGCGGCCTCCGAGGCCAGCACGCGGACCAGCCCCGGACGGTCGGGACGAGTCTGAACCATCAGGTAGCCTGGCGTCACGGGTGAACCGGCAAGGCGGGTAGCGCAACCGGGGAGGGCACCGCGGCCCACGCTAGGGCGATCATCGCTGCTGGGCTGCTTGGGTGATGACGGGTTCCGCCGGGCCCAGTCGTTTGACGGTGTTCGGCAGATGCTCGCGGATGATGTCGGCAAAGGCCTCCAGCGCGCGGCGGCGCGGAAAGCTGCGGCGAAAGACCAAAGACACCCGCCGATAGGCGTCGGGCATGTCGAGTGGTCGCGCCATAATGCCGCTGTCGGTCATCCAACCGCCGCGGATCGCGAGCGCCGGGACCAGGGTGCAGCCGAAGCTCGCGCCGACGAGCTGGAGC
>JBGSTR010000244.1:0-9183 GCA_041736365.1 Chromatiaceae bacterium
GCCGTGACCATCCTGCGTGCCGCGCTCGCGCGCGGCGTGCCCGTGTCCGCCCTGACCCGTGAGCTGCCCGCGCGCTTCACCTACAGCGATCGGATCAAGTCGTTTCCGACGGAGATCAGTCAAGGGCGCATCGCCGCGCTCATGAGCGGCGATCCCCAGCGCGACAAGGCCGCCGTGGATGCGGTATTCGGCACATGGTTCGGGCCGGCTGCCACGCTCGATGTGACCGACGGCCTGCGCATCACCTTCGCCAGCGGCGAAATTGCACACCTGCGCCCATCCGGCAATGCGCCCGAGCTTCGCGCTTACACCGAGGCGGATAGCGAGGGGAGGGCGGCGGAGATGAGCCGGATCTGCATGGAGGTGCTTGCGAGTTGGCGCGACTCCCGGACCGCTCCATTTTCAGGCACTTAAGGTGCTCGAAAATGCCGGGCCACCCCTGGCCCGGACAGGAACGCGATTAATCAGCGGTTCCCTAGGCGGGGTCGCGGTTCAGTGCGTCGAGCAGCCGACCCGGGTCCTCGTTGTCCAGACGCGCAAACAGGTCGTCCGCCTGCCGTTTGAGCGCGCGGGTGTCCGCTCCCATGACGATCTCTTTGATATCCAGTAGCGCGCCGGGCTGCATGCTGAATTCCCGCAGCCCCAACCCCAGGAGCAACCGCGTAAAGCGTGAATCACCGGCCATTTCGCCGCACATGCTGACCGCGATACCGCACGCTTGCCCGGCCTCGATGGTCATGCGCACAAGCCGCAGGATCGCGGGGTGGGTCGGGTCGAATAGATAGGTGACCGCGTCATCCAGGCGATCAATTGCCAGCGTGTATTGGATGAGGTCGTTGGTGCCGATGGACAGAAAGTTCAAGCGACGAGCGAAGGCGTGGGCCGCAAGCGCCGCGGCCGGCACCTCGATCATGGCACCGATGGGTAGCGCCGGGTCGTAACCCAGGCCCTCGCGCGTCAGATCGCGTTTGAGCTGGTCGATCAGCGCAAGCGTTGCGTCGATCTCCTGGACGTTGGTGACCATCGGCACCATCAACCGCACCGGGCCCAGCGCGGAGGCGCGCAGGATCGCCCGGAGCTGGGGTCGGAACAGCTCCGGCTCCTTTAGACACAAGCGGATCGCGCGCAAGCCGAGCGCCGGGTTGCACACGCCCGGGCAGTCGCCGATCGACTCGATGCGCTTGTCGAGACCCAGGTCGAGCGTGCGGATGGTCAGCGGGATACCGCCGAGGCCGGCGATGATGTCCGCGTAGGTCGCCAAGTGCTCCTCCTCGTCCGGCAGGTCACCGCGGTTCATAAACAGGAACTCGGTGCGATAGAGCCCCACGCCCGCGGCGCCATTGGCCTTGGCGGTATCCACGTCCTCGGGCAGCTCCAGGTTCGCGAGGAGTGTGATCGGCACCGCGTCGCGCGTCACCGTCGGCCGGTGAACCAGCCCGCGGAGCATCTTCTGCCGCGATTCGATGGCTTGAATGCGCTCGCGGTAATAGTCCAACGTCCGCTCGTCGGCGTCGGCCAACACGGTACCGGTCTCGGCGTCGACCACCAGCATCTCGCCATGACGCAAATAGCGGGTGATATTGTGAATACCCATCACCGCAGGCACCCCGAGACTGCGCGCCAGAATCGAGGTGTGGGACATCGGCCCGCCAAACTCGGTGATGAAGGCGGCGGCGCCACGGTGGCGCAGCACGATGGCGTCGGCGGGCATCAGGTCCCTGGCCACCACCACCAATCCGTCCAGATCGCGCGTCGTTTCCTCGAAACGCAGGCCGCGCCCCTGCAGGAAGGTTTGGATCTGGTGGACCACATGCTCCACATCGTCGCGCCGGGTTCGCAGGTAGGGGTCGTCCATCTGGTCGAACACCTGCACCAGCGCGTCGCGCTGGACTTGCAACGCCCACTCCACATTGCAGAGCTGGCTGCGGACGATCCGGCGCACCTCCTCGACCAGCGCGACGTCCTCGAGCATCATCAAATGGGCATCGATGAACTCGGCGATGTTGATCGGTGTGGTGCGGGGGATCTGCTCGCGCACTCGTTGCAGCGAGCTGCGGGCCGCGGCGACGGCCAAATCGAAACGTTCCAGCTCAAGGGCTACCTGGCTTGGCGCGATCGTGGTTCGTGCCGTGCCGCGCAGTCCGTGGTCGGTGATGAAGGCCCTTCCCAGTGCGATCGAGCGCGCTCCGGCAACGCCGATGCCCTGGAATGCGGTGGTCACTCGGCCTCTCCGAAACGGTCGGCGACCAGTGCCTCGATGGCCTCCATGGCCTCCGCCTCGTCGGCGCCGTTGGCCTCGACCAGCACCTTCGTCCCCTGGCTTGCGGCGAGCATCATGACCCCCATGATGCTTTTGCAGTTCACGCGCTGGCCGCGCCGCTCGACCTCGATCTGACTCGAGAAACCGCTCGCGCACTGCACGAGCTTGGCGGCCGCCCGCGCGTGCAGCCCGAGCTTGTTGATGATTTCGATCTCTTTTCGCATCATGAATCCGAGCTCCGCCCGCCGTCGCCGAAGCACATGCGGACACCGTCGCGCCCTCCTTGGAGTGCCCGTTCAGTGACGCTGTCCAGATCAAGCGCGGCGTAATTGAGCGCTCGCAGCAGCATCGGGAGATTGACCCCGGTG
Source organism: Chromatiaceae bacterium (assembly GCA_041736365.1). Taxonomy (GTDB): domain Bacteria; phylum Pseudomonadota; class Gammaproteobacteria; order Chromatiales; family Chromatiaceae; genus JBGSTR01. The sequence goes on from JBGSTR010000244.1 coordinate 2,629, forward strand.
ATGAGCCGCAGCCCCTCGCGAAGATCCAGCAAAGCCGCCGCGATGTTCGCTGGCGTTGCACCGTAGAGATCCGTCAGCACCAGCACGCCATCGCCCTGGTCCAGGCGATCGGCGCACAAGAGTGCTTGGTCGATGACCGTCTCGCGTGGTGTGTCGTTGACCACCTCGAGTGCTTCCACGGCCGCCGGGCAGATCCCGAAGATCTGAGTTGCGATGCGCAGCAGATCGGCCCCTAGCGGCCCGTGGGTGATCAACAGCAGACCGACACTCATGGAAGCTCCCGATGGCGGACCATCACCTTATACCCGCTTTGCTCGAACTGGCGGCGCAGCGCCTCGGCCATGAACACCGAGCGGTGCCTGCCACCGGTACAACCGATGGCGATCGTGAGATAGCTGCGGCCGTCGGACTCGAAGGCCGGAAGCCAGCGGTCGAGGAACGATGCGATGTCCTCGCGCATGCGGCCGACGTCGCGGCTCGCCTCCAGGAACTCCACGACCGGCTGATCGAGCCCGGTGAGCGGCTTTAGCTCGGGCTGCCAGTGCGGGTTGGGCAGGCAGCGAATGTCGAAAATGAAATCGACGTCGCGCGGGATCCCGTTCTTGAAGCCGAAGGACTGGATGAGGATGGATGCCTTCGGTGTCGCGGCATCGCCCAATCGCGCCTGCACCAGCTCGCGAAGCTCATGCACATTGGTGTTGCTGGTGTCGATGCGCACATCCGCGGTGCGGGCAATCGGCTCGAGCAGCTCGCGCTCCAGCTGTATCGCCTCGCCGAGTGGCCGGTCCGGCCGCGTCAACGGGTGTTTGCGGCGGGTCTCGCTGAAGCGCTTGATCAGGACGTCGGTGTGCGCGTCTAAAAAGAGCACGCGGCAGTCGATGCCGGACTCCCGCGCGGCCTGAATCAGGTCCGGCAGCTTGTGTAGCTCCTGGGTGTCGGTGCGCGAGTCCACGCCAACCGCGGTGTTGCGAAAGGTCTCGTGGCGAGCCTCGTTGAGTCCCAGCGCAAGATCCTTGAGCAGAAACAAGGGCAGATTGTCTATGCTGTAAAACCCAAGATCCTCAAGGGTATGCAGCGCGACGCTCTTTCCGGATCCGGACAGACCGCTAACGATTACGAGTCGCATGCAATAGGCGCCATCAGTCGGGATACGATGAACGGCCAAACGCTTGCTGCCGCGAGGAGCAAGCTTCCCCCGAGTCCGGCGAGCGGTCTTTGCGGAGACTCGCGACGCTAGCCCGGGGTCGGCCCGTTGCGCTTTCACAAGCGCTGGGCGATAAGCATAGCGGAAATCGCCTTACGCCTTGTGCCCGCAAGCTCAGAAGAGCGCTCGCGTGTTAGTCGGCTCGGTCGGGCGGATCCGGCCGGTCGCTGCTGATGGCGCGTGCCTGCCGATCGACGAAGTCGGCGCCCGCGTCATAGCCGCGAGTCCGCAAGGCCTGATGCCGCACCGCGGCCTCCACGAGGATCGCCAGATTTCTGCCGGGAGCCACCGGCATGGTGATCTTGGGAATGGCAACCCCGAGGATGTTGGCTACCGACAGGCTCCCCGCCAACCGGTCCATGCGCTCGAGCTCTCGTTGGTCGAGCGATCTCAGGTCGATGATCAGATGCAGATTCTTGGTGTGCCGGACGGCATCTTCACCGAACATCGCGCGGATGTTCAGGATCCCCAACCCACGTACCTCCAAGAAGTCCTGGAGTGGTCCCGGACAGGAGCCCGCCAGGGCCTCGGGGGCGATGTGGGCGAATTCCGGGGCGTCGTCGGCGATCAATCGGTGCCCGCGGGAGATCAGATCGAGTGCAAGCTCGCTCTTGCCGACGGCCGGGTCCCCGATCAACAGCACGCCCATCCCCAGGACCTCGATGAAGACGCCGTGCATCGTCTTGCGCTCGGCCAGCGCGTGGGTCAGGTAGTAGCGCAGATGGTTGATCAGCTCCTCGTCGCTCAGCGACGACCCCAAGAGCGGTGTACCGGTGCGCTGCGCGCAGTCCCAGAAGGCCGCCTCCGGATCGATGTCGTCGGAGAAGATCACCGCCGCCGGCTGGTCGGAGAAGAGTTTCTTGATGGTTTCCGCATAGGCGGTGGCGCCGAGGTCGGCAAGATAGACCAGCTCGGCATGCCCGATGACCTGCAGCCGGTTGGGATGAATACAGTTGAGCGATCCGATCAACGACTGGCGGGACAGGCGCGGGTCCGGGCTGCGCAGTGGCCGGGTCTCCGCCGGCGCCGGGGTTAGCCAGCGCATCTTGAATCTCGATCCGGTCTGTGCGAGCAGGGACTGGACGTTGTCGGACATGGGCGGAGCTTCCGGCCGCCGCGTTATCCGGCGACGAAGTGGCGCAGAACCTCGTCCGGCGAGTCCGCCTCACGCAGTTGTTTACGCACGGCGGGATCGCTGAACAGACTGGCAAGCTGTGCGAGCAGCTGGAGATGCCCTTCATTGGCGCTTTCCGGGACCAGGAGCGCAAAGGCGAGATCGACGGGCTCACCGTCGATCGCGTCGTAATCGACTCCCGAGGCGAGCTGGGCGAAGGCCCCAACCGGTTCCGCCAGCGCCTTGATCCGGGCGTGCGGCAAGGCGATTCCGTGACCCAGCCCGGTGCTGCCGAGACGCTCCCGTTCGAGCAAGCGCTCGAATACGCCATCCGGATTCAGGCCGGCGTCGCCGCTTGCCAACAGGTGTGCGAGTGCCTCGAGCAGCCGTTTCTTGCTTGCGATGTCCAGGCCGACGCCGACGCGTGATTCGTCGATGAGCTCAGGCGGAAACATCAGTCATTGCTCCTGCTCGCCGCGAAAGGGCAGCACGGCTGTGGGCCGGTATCCCAACGCCAAGGCGTGCGTTGGCGATCTGATCGGTCATGGCGTTTGCTTCCTCATGAACGGTGCGCCTGCGGTTGCGGCAGACGCACACTAGCTCGGATTCGCCCGCGTCTCAACGGGAAACACCTCGAACGGGTGTGAACCCGATCGAGGCGGCGCCCGCGTGGCGGACCGGTCAGCAGGACTTGCGACGGCTCAAGGCTGCTCGATATCCACGCCTTTTTGACTCACGGCGCGGTGACTGCCCTTTTTCTCCTTGTGACGCAGCACCTGACGATCAAGCTTATCGATCAATCCGTCGATCGCCGCATACATATCCTCGTGAACGGAGTCGGCAAAGACGTTTGCGCCGTTTACGTGCAGGGTCGCCTCCGCCTTCTGCTCGAGCTTTTCGACGCTGAGCACGACGTGCGCGTTGATGACATTGTCGAAATGGCGTGACAGCCGCTCGAACTTGTTGTCGACGTAGTCCCTGAGCGCATCGGTGACATCGATGTGGTGACCCGTCAGATTGATCTGCATTACGTGACTCCTAAGGTTCCAATGCCCTGTTCAGGCTAAGCGCTTGCGTTCGTTCGAAGGTGGGATGGCCATCGCCTCGCGGTATTTTGCGACGGTACGTCGCGCGACATTGATCCCCTGATCGGCAAGCTCGCTGGCGATTTTATTGTCGCTCAACGGTTTCTTCGCCGACTCGCCGGCGATGAGCTTCTTGATCAGGGCGCGGATCGCGGTTGACGAGCATTCGCCCCCGGCGGCGGTGTTCACGTGGGAGGAGAAGAAGTACTTAAACTCCAGCGTGCCGCGTGGGGTGTGCATGTATTTCTGGGTGGTCACGCGCGACACGGTGGATTCGTGCAGCTCCAGCGCGTCCGCGACATCGCGCAGCACCATTGGCTTCATCGCCTCGTCACCGTGCTCGAAGAATTCCTGCTGCATCTCGACGATCTTCGAAGCCACGCGCAACACCGTGTCGTTGCGGCTGGCAAGGCTCTTGATGAACCATCTGGCCTCCTGTAGATGACTCTTCAAGACCACGCCGTCAGCGCTTTGATCCGCGCGCCGGATGAGTCGCGCGTAGTCCGCGTTCACCCTCAGTCTAGGCGCTGTCTCCGGGTTTAGCTCGACGCGCCAGACGCCTTCCCCGCGGCGTACGAAGACGTCGGGGACCACATACTCCGACGGCGTCTCCGCGATCAAGCTGCCCGGGCGCGGATTCATGTGTCGGATCAGATCGAGTGCGCAGAGGATGGTGTCCTCGCTCTCGTGCAGCACTCGAGCAAGGCCGACCACGTCGTTGCGCGGCAACAAATCAAAACCGTTGGCACAGACGCCGATGGCGACGTTTCTACCCGGGGTGTCGTCGGGGAGCTGCCGCAGCTGGAGGATCAGACATTCCTGGAGGTTGCGCGCGCCGACACCCGGTGGATCCAGCGCTTGTACGCGATGCACTACGGTGGCGACTTCCTCGGCGGAGACGTTCTCGTCGCCGATCGTGGCCAGGATCTCGTCGATGTCGATGCGCAGATAGCCGTTGACGTCGATGGCGTCGATCACCGCTTGGGCGATCATCTCGTCGCGCTCGCTCAAGCGACTGAGGTTGAGCTGCCAGACCAGATGATCGTGCAGCGTTTGGGGCCGGCTCTGCTGGGCGAACGGGTCGAAATCGGAGTTGTCGTCGCCGTGCGAGGTGGCGGGGAGGTAGCTGTCGTAGACATCCGCCCATTCGGTGTCGACCGGCAGCTCGGTGGGCATCTCGTTGGACTCGGCGCGTACCTCGCGATCGACGTCCTGCTCCTGGGCCGCGGGGGCGACCTCGGCCGCCTCCTGGGGCGCGTTTCCGGTGATCGGGGGATCCCCGGCCTCAAGCCGCTCCGACTCGTCACCCTCTTCCAGCATGAAGTTGGTGTCCAGGGCCTCCTGAATTTCCTTTTGGAGCTCCAGCGTCGAGAGCTGCAGAAGCTTGATCGCCTGCTGCAGCTGCGGCGTCATCGTCAGTTGCTGGCCGAGACGAAGCTGGATGGATTGCTTCATGAATCGCGCGAGCGCCGGTGGGGAAGCGGAGTCTGATAAGGCAATTTCGGTACCTGGTGAATGCTAGCTTATTGTAACCCGGCCCGACTGTCAGCCGTACGGGCGCCGATCGGTGATCGCGCTCGCGATCCCGCCCGGGGTGACGGTCGGGCGTATGGGATCGCTCACATCGAGAAATCGGCGCCGAGATACACATCGCGCACCTGTTTGTTGGCGAGCAGATTCGCCGGCTCGCCCGACGCTATCACGGTCCCTTCGCTGATGATGTAGCCGCGGTCGCAGATGTCCAGGGTCTCGCGGACGTTATGGTCGGTGATCAGCACCCCGATGTTGCGCTCGCGCAGGTGCGACACGATGCCCTTGATGTCGCCGACTGCAATCGGGTCGACGCCCGCGAAGGGCTCGTCGAGCAGCATCACCACCGGGTCGACCGCCAGTGCGCGGGCGATCTCCAGACGCCGGCGCTCGCCACCGGAAAGGCTCAGCGCCAAGGAGCCGCCGACATGTGCGATTCCCAGCTCCTCCAGCAGCTGTTCGCAACGGATGTGCTGGTCGTGGCGCTTGAGGTCGCGCCGGGTCTCGAGGATGGCGCGGATATTGTCGCGCGCCGTGAGCTTGCGGAACACGGACGCCTCTTGGGCGAGATAGCTGAGCCCGGCGCGCGCGCGGGCGTGCATCGGCAACAGCGTGATGTCGCGCCCAAGCAGCTCGATCATACCCTGGTCGGCCGGGATCAACCCCACGATCAGGTAGAAGCAGGTCGTTTTGCCCGCACCGTTGGGTCCGAGAAGGCCCACCACCTCGCCGGCGTCGACCTCGACGCTGATGTCCTGCAGGACTTGCCGGCCGCGGTAGCTCTTTTTCAGGTGCCGGGCCCGCAGCGTCGTCACTTGCTCTTTTTTTCCGGCGTAATCGTGATGTTGACGCGCCCGGTTCCGCCCGCCCGGACACGGGCCTGGGCGCGATCGTAGACGATGCGATTGCTGCTGATCCGATCCTCCCCCTGTATCACCACCGCGTCGTCGATCAGGGTCAGCTCGTCCTTGTCGGCATCGTATTCGATGCGTTTGGCGAAGGCCCGGACCTCGCCCTGATTGTCGTCCAGGAGCTGCTTGAATTTGGCCGTCTCGCCGAGCGCGATGATGTAGCGCGGGCGCCGGTCCTCGCGGTGATAGACGGTGACGTGCTCGGCGAGCAGCTCCATCGATCCCTGGTGCACCTGCACGTTGCCGGTATAGACGCTGGTGCTCTTCGCCTCGTCGAGCGCGACATCGTCGGCCTCGATGTTCATCGGCTGCTTTTCGTCGTCCTTGAGCGCACTTGCCGGGCCGCCGATCAGCAGCAACAGCATGGCTACCGGGAGGGCGATTGCTCGCCACGCAGGGGTGGCGGGAAGAGACGTGCGCCGGCTCATGGCCGAGCCTCGTCGGCGGGTTGCAGCTCTGCCTGGACACGACCCCGGAAGCGAGCGTGGGCGGGGCGCTGATACCACAGCTCCATGCCGCTGCCCGCGAGCCAGTCGCCGTCGCTCGAAACCCGCACCGGCAGGTCGGTTTCGGCATATTCGGATTTTGGCCAGATCACCAGCATCTCGGTCTGCAGGTGCAGCGGGCGCCCCTGCGCATCCGCTTCCCGGTCGATATGTACATCGTCGAACAAATGCACCTCCTCGCCGCGGTTGAGCACCACGCCGCGCC
>JBGSTR010000246.1:0-19661 GCA_041736365.1 Chromatiaceae bacterium
CTCACCCTCGCGCGGCACGCACCGGAGTTCGGTTTCTCCGCGGTTCTCTACGCTGTCCTAAGCCTGACCGTCGTGCGGATGCTGCCAGTGGCCCTCTCCCTGATCGGCGCTCGCCTGAGCACGGCGAGCGTCCTTTTCATGGGTTGGTTTGGACCCCGCGGGCTGGCGTCCATCGTTCTTGGACTCGTTTATATCGAACAGGAAAAGCACCTGCCCGGCGAGCCCACGATCCGCCTTGCGGTGATGGCGACCGTGGGCTTGAGCATCTTCGCTCACGGCTTCAGCGCAAAACCGGGCATCCGGCTTTACGAACGAAAAATCGCCCACCTCTCCGACAGCTCACCGGAACATCAGGAAGTGAAAACGTGACCTCCCGTCCGGGGAACCCATCATTCGATGGGCGGATTCCGCCCAATTTTCCTCGCGACCGAGGTCAACGCCGGATAGTAAAAAGGGCAACGCATCCCATCTGTGAAAAGATCCATACGCTCCCACTTCACCCTCACGATCTCCGCTGCAACACTGACCTGCGTCCTCCTCCTGCCGCCCCTTGCGCACGCGCAGACCCCAATCCAGACAACAGGCACACCAGGCTCACCGGATTCGACCACAACCATCCCCGGAAACCAACTCCCGGCGCCGCAGCCTCCCTTCGGCGGGGTAATCAAGGACGACGCCCTGCAGTCCACGCAATGGTGGGCGCCACGCATTGTGCCTCCCAAGGGTGCGCCCAACATCCTGCTCATCCTGACCGATGACGCCGGCTTCGGAGTCCCCAGCACCTTCGGCGGGGTGATCCCCACACCGTCGATGGACCGCATCGCCGAGAACGGACTGCGCTACAACCGGATCTTCTCCACCTCACTGTGCTCGCCGACCCGCGCCGCGCTGATCACCGGGCGCAACCATCACTCGGTGGGCTTCGGCGTCATCGCCGAGCAGGCGACCGGATTCCCCGGTTACAACAGCGTCATCGGCGCGGACAACGCAACGATAGGACGCATCCTGCGCGACAACGGCTATGCGACCAGTTGGTTCGGCAAGAACCACAACACGCCGACCTACGAAGCCAGCCAGGCCGGGCCGTTCAACCAGTGGCCGACCGGCATGGGTTTCGATTATTTCTACGGTTTCGTCGGCGGCGACGCCAACCAGTGGGGGCCGAACCTGTTCCGCAACACCACGCAGATCTATCCGTGGATTGGTCACGAGGGCACCTTGCAGATGGATCGCTCGGATCCGAAGGCGGCGATCTGGCCGGTCACCGGTAAAGAGAGCTCCTGGAATCTGATCACCGCGATGGCCGATGATGCCATCGACTGGATGGATCGGATCAACCAGATCGACCCCACCCAGCCGATCTTTCTCCACTACTGCCCCGGCTCATCCCACGCGCCGCACCACCCCACCAGGGAATGGGTGGATAAGATCCACGCCATGCACCTCTTCGACGACGGCTACGAGAAGCTGCGCGAGCGCATCTTCGAGAACCAGCAGAAGCTGGGCGTGATTCCCAAAGATCAGAAGCTGACGCCCTGGCCTGCCGACATCCTGACGCCATGGGACAAGTTGAGCGACGAGGCGAAGAAGCTCTTTATCCGCCAGGCCGAGGTATTTGCCGCCTATGTGGCCTACAACGACCACGAGATCGGCCGCGTGATCCAGCACTTTGAGGATCTGGGCAAGCTCGACAACACGCTCATCATCTACCAGAACGGCGACAACGGCACGAGCGCCGAAGGCGGGCCGGAGGGCACCTTCAGCGAGGTGGCGTTCTTCAACGGCGTGAAGCCGCCCGTGGACGTACAGATGAAGTTCTACGAGGCGTGGGGCACCGAACTGGCCTACAACCACATGTCGGCCGGTTGGTCCTGGGCCTTCGACACGCCGTTCGACTGGTTCAAGCAGAACGCCTCCCGGCTCGGAGGCACCAACCAGAACATGGTCATCCAGTGGCCGGCGCGCATCAAGGACAAGGGCGGCCTGCGCGAGCAGTTCATGCACGTGATCGACCACACGCCCACGATCCTGGAGGTCACCGGCATCAGTGCGCCCGAAGTCGTGGACGGCATCAAGCAGAAGCCGATGGAGGGAACGAGCTACGCCTACACCTTCGACGCGGCCAACGCCAAGGCACCGTCCCGGCATACCACTCAATACTTCGAGATGATGGGCCAATGGGCGCTCTACCACGACGGCTGGCTGCTGAGCACCAAGGTCGACCGTGCGCCCTGGGATGCGTTCTCCGCGGCCAACCCGGATCCGCTGAACAACCAGGTGTTCCAGCTCTACGACCTGACCACCAGTTGGAACCAGGCCGAGGACATCGCCGCGCAGCACCCGGATAAGGTCAAGGAAATGCGGGCCATGTTCCTGGAGGAGGCGAAGAAGTATCAGGTCCTGCCGCTGGATGCCTCGGTCGGTGCCCGGGTGGCATCCCCGCGTCCGAGCCTCACCGCCGGCCGCAACGAGTACGTTTACACGCATCCCATGACCGGTCTGCCGCAGGGTGACGCGCCTTATCTGCTCAATACCTCCTACACGATCACGGCGGACATCACCGTCCCCGAGGGTGGTGCCGAGGGCATGATCGTGACCTCGGGCGGACGTTTCGCCGGGTTCGGCATGTATCTGCTCGAGGGCAAGCCGGTGTTCGTGTGGAACCTGCTCGATCTTGAGCGCATCAAGTGGGAGGGTTCGGAAGCGCTAACGCCCGGCCAGCACACCATCGAGTTCGACTCCAAGTATGAGGGCCTTGGCGCGGCCACGATGGCGTTCAACAATTTCTCGGGCATCGGCAAGGGGGCCGACACCACCTTCAAGGTAGACGGCAAGGTGGTCGCGACGAGGAAGATGGAGAAGACGATCCCTATCATCCTGCAGTGGGACGAGAGCTTCGACGTCGGCTCCGACACCATCACGGGCGTGAACGATGCGGACTATCAGCCGCCCTTCCCGCTGACCGCCGAGCTCAACAAGCTGACGATCAAGGTGGATCGCCCGCAGTTGTCGCCGGAGGACATCAAGAAACTTGAGGAAGGCATGAAGGCAGTCGAGGCCGGCCGCGAGTAATCGGCGTTTCGGTCATGAACCAGGCGGGCCGCCTCCAGTTATGGACGCGGCCCGCTTGGCCTCGGGAATCCATGGCGCGGATGGTGGTTGCGTATCCGCCCTTGGACTGTTCTCGCGGAGACTCGGCAACCACCGAGCCCACAAATCATGCCGTGGCAGCGTTTCGCGAGGAGCAACGTATGCAAATTCGTTCGTTGAGCTGGATTCACCGGAGGCTTCATCCCAAGGCGAGGGAGGGAATCCGTACGGCTTTGATAATTATGACCTGTCTCGCCGCCAGCAGCGTTCAGGCCGCCGACCAGGGGCCGCGCCATCACGCGGAGGGCCAATACGACCCCGCCAACGCCACTTACATCGTGGTCGAGGGTGACGATCTCGCGGCTATCGCCGAGCCCCTGGGCGTCGGCGTCGCCGAGCTGCGCGCGGCGAACGGTCTGACATCCGACCTCATCGAGCCTGGCCGGAAGCTGATCGCGGGCCCCGCAGCGGGCAGCACAGCCCAGACCCTGTACATGTACACTACCACCGTCGCGCCTGGCGTCATGGTGCCGGACAAGGTCGAAACCTCGATCGGCACGCTGAACCTGAGCTACGGCTATCCGGATGACGCGACCACCCAAAAGGTCTACGACAACCTGGATGCCTCCCGCGCGTTGCAGGCCTATCTGTTGGGCATCCCGATCGTCAATCAGGTCGGCATGCGTGCCACGCTGCGCGAATTCGGACCGGTGAACCAGACGGATGTGATCTGGGAGGACCTGGTTGATTCGCGGACCGTGGAGCTCACGGCGAACGACAATACCGTCTACAGCTTCATCTGGCTCGATACGAGCAAGGGGCCTCTAGTGGTGGAAGTCCCACCCATGGTGCTGGGGCTCATCGATGACTTCTGGTACCGCTGGGTTGCCGACGTCGGTATCACGGGCCCAGACCAGGGCAAGGGCGGCAAGTATCTGATCCTGCCGCCGGGCTACTCGGGTGCGCTGCCCGAGGGGTATTTCGTGGTGCGGCCGAGCACCTACGGCAGCTGGATGCCCTTCAGATCCTTCCTGGTCGACGGCTCGACCAAACCCGGCGTCGAATCGGTCAAGAAGCACCTGAAGATCTATCATGTCGCGGATTCGGCCAATCCTCCCGAGATCAAGTTCGTCAGTGCCTCCGGCATCCCCTCGAACTTCGTCCCGCCCGGCGACTTCAGCTTCTGGAGCATGTTGAACGAGGTCATTCAGGAGGAGCCCAGCGAAGGTAGCGATCCCACGACACTCGGGCTCTTCGCGTCGATCGGAATCGAGAAGGGCAAGCCATTCGATCCCGATCCGCGGATGAAGAAGATCTTGGAGGATGCCGCAAACATCGGTGCCGTGACCGCGCGGGCGATCGCCTTCCGGATTCGGGAAAAGGACGCCTACTTCTATCCCGACAGCCCATGGCGTCTGCCTTTCTTCGGTGGCTACAAGTTCGAGGTGTCGCCCGGCGTGGCCAATTTGGACGGTGCGGCCTTCTTCTACTATTTCGCCACCGGGGTCACACCGGCCATGGCGGAGAAGATGGTGGGCAAGGGTTCGCAATATCCCTGGAGCGCGCAGGACTCGGAGGGGAATCCGTTTGAGGGTGCGAAGCACTATAAGCTGCATCTGCCGCCGAATATCCCCGTCAAAGACTTCTGGTCGGTCATCGTCTACGACAACCAGACCCGCTCCATGATCCAGACCGATCAGCAGTTCCCCAGCGTCAGCAGCCAGAACAAGGCCATGCAGATCAACGAGGACGGCTCCGTCGATGTCTATTTCGGACCCGAAGCCCCGGCAGGCAAGGAAAACAACTGGGTGCAGACGATTCCCGGGAAAGGCTGGTTCATGATCCTGCGGCTGTACGGCCCGCTTGAGCCCTGGTTCAATCAGACCTGGCGGCCGGGGGAGGTCGAGGCAATGAAATAGTCTGCACGCGCGCCCGGACAGCTCGGTGCTGGCGACACATGGTCAATGGATCCGGCTCATAAGGACGCAATCGCAACGGGTGGTGATTCGGCCACCCGTTTCAATCAATCAGTACGTGAGTTTCGAGGATCAGCACAAGTGATGAATGATAAGACCCCCCTCGCGCCCTCGCATCGAGCCGGGCCGACAAACCGATCCGCTATGCGACTCGTCGGTGGCATTGTCGTCGGAATCGCCCTGACCCTGGGTCAGGCTGGCGCAGTGGAAAACGCCAATCTCCGCTTCGACAGCACCCGCGACCTCTCTGCGGTTTGCTCGGTGCCCGCGACGGCCGCGGAGTATCTCGTGACCCAACAGGCATGCCGCGCGTTCATCGAGGGCGTTGCCCAATACCACGACCTGATCAGCAAACCCGGCAAGATGAAGCGGCTGTTCTGTCTGCCCAAGGGCGCTACCGTCGAAGACGGCGTGATGGCCTTCAACACTTGGGCCGCGTCCAACTCGGGCGACGCCAAGCTGATGGGTGAGGAGCCGGCCGTGGGTCTGGTCCGCGCCCTCGCCGGCAAATATCCCTGCAAGGGCTGATCCTTAATTTCCATCCCGGAGCCACACCAAGAAATCCGGGTCATTCCATGGAGTTTCCTCGATGCAAATTCACTCCTTCAAGATCATGATGCCGGCCCTGCTCATAACCACCGTCGCGCTCGCCGGCTGTGGCACGACGACCGGCACGCGCACCGCCAGCGGTGCGCTCATGGGGGCCGCCACGGGCGCCGCCATCGGCTCCCTGACCGCCGAGGCAGGTGCCGGCGCACTGATCGGTGTCGGTGTCGGCGCCCTCGGCGGCTATCTCTACGACCAGCACGTCAAGGGCAATATCGATTAGGAATGCCTGCCCGCAGTGTGACCCGCGCTCCCCTTTGGCGGTCCAATCCGGACCGCCATCGGAGAGCCAACGCCCGGGCGCACGCAAGTCGCCCGGCTCGATATCACGCTGATGGCGGGGCGGCTCCCCCCTCTGGCCGCTTTGAGCGGCGCACGATCTCAGTCCCCGCAACATGCCGGGGAAATCTACGGGTCTCACCCCTATGCCATTGATCAAGCCTTCGCTCTTCTGCTTCGCTTTAGCGCTCGCCGTGCCGCCGGCGTTCGCCGGCTTCGATGAGGCCGCTGCGGCCTTTGGGGCCGGCGACTATGCCAAGGCGCTGGTAGAAATTCGCCCGCTCGCCGAGCAGGGTGATCCACGCAGCCAGTACGCCATGGGCGTGCTCTACGAGAACGGGTTCGCGGTGACCAAGGACCTGGCGCAAGCCGCCGCTTGGTATCTAAAGGCCGCGGAACAAGGCAACAGCGATGCCCAGTTCAACCTCGGTGCGATGAACGAGCACGGCGTAGGTATGCCGGTGAACTTCCCCGAGGCGGCACGCTGGTATCGTCCGTCGGCGGAGCAGGGCGATATCGACGCGCTGAGCAACCTGGGCGTGCTCTACCAAAATGGCCAGGGCGTCCCGCAGGATAAGGTGCTGGCGATGGCGCTCTACAACGTCTCGGTGGCCTATGCGGGTGACCGTCCGACCCGGGCGTTGCAGAACCGCCAGGGTCTTGCGAATCAGATGCCGCTCGAGGAGGTGCAGAAATCACAGGTGCTGACCGAAAAGCTGCTCGAGCCGAACAATCTGAAACCGGGTCTGGCGGCCTACCTGGAACACAACCAGAATCCGTAGCCACATGAGGAGAGACCCACCATGAGCGAAATCGAAAACATCGAGCTGGCGCGCTATCAAAAGGAAATCGTCGAGGACCTTCGGCATATGCTGAAGAAATACACCCGGATCATGGAGTGGGACGTACCGGACGTGGTCGACCAGGGCGCAACCCGTGGGCTCATACTCAAAGCGTTGAGGGATGCCCTCGCCGAGGTTGAGGCGGAGGGTTAGCAACCCCCGAAAGGGAACGGAGGCGACGGTCTCGGGCCGCTCCATCGTCAAGCGCTTCAGGCGCTGAAAATGCCGGCCATTCTTGGCCCGGACAGGAAATGCGAGCGATTCCCCACTGCCGGTGTTAAGCGCCCCGACCCTTGGCCCGATCGAGAGGCATATCCCATGGTCAAATTCGATCTAAACGAGGCTGATGGAATCGTCTCCTTAACCCCCGAGGGGCCGCTGGCCGCGACTGACTTCAAGGCCTTACGCGCCTTGGTAGACCCCTACATTGAGCGTACTGGCGGACTCCGTGGCCTGATCATCGAGGCCGAGGCGTTTCCCGGTTGGGAAGGGTTTGCCGGCTTGACGGCGCACCTGCGCTTCGTCCGCGACCACCATCACCTGATCCGGCGCGTCGCAGTGGTCAGCGACGGCGCGGTTCTGTCGCACCTCCCGCAGCTCGCGAGCCACTTCCTCGCCGCCGAGGTGCGGCACTTCGCCAAGGCCGAACAACCGGACGCCCTCGCTTGGGTGCGCGCGGCCTGAGAAGAGGTTGTACGCCTCCGGATGGTCGGCCGCGGGGCGTCGAGCCCGCGCCATACCCGGTACTCGCCGTCCGTCGTGGGCGGCGCAACCGCCCTGTCCGCCGGTTCCCCATCCGGGGACTTGTCCGCCGCTCCGTCGTAGAGCTGGCGAGCCGAGCCTCGCGACGCAGGACGGTCGGTATTGCGCACCAAGCGGAGTGTCGCGAATTATCAAGTGAACAATCGCCTTGAGGTGTAACCTCCCAGCGTTTCCACGCTCCGCAGAAACGTGGCGTATTTGCTGAGCAGACGCTGGATACCACGATGTTCCGGTGTCGCTGCCCGGCGGCCGAACCTTTTCGCCGGCCCAAAGAGCTCGGTTACACCCGCTCGCTGTCGACGAGCGCAAGATCGCCCTGGTCATTATGAATCGCCAAAGGTGCGTGAACACGCCGGGGCAATTACGTCATGGAATTTGATCTCAATTACGGTGAACCGGAAGCTTCCGTTATAATTCGAAGCGAAAATTCGTAAATTTTCATGACGCGCGAGGTGTATAGAGACTAATGAAGCATACCCATTACATTAGACAGAGCAGCTTGTTCTGTATGTATCGCAACTATATGTATGACTTCCAGAAATACTTGAGCGGGCGGAATGTCCTCGAGATCGGGCCGAATCGGGGCTACCTTTTTGAGAAATATTATCCGTCGACGAAGAAATATACGCTGCTCGAGCCCAATAGGCATTTCGAAAAGGACTATGTGAAGCTTCAGGATAAGCATCCCAATCTGCATTACGAAATCAACGGTTTCGAGGAATTTAAAGCCGGCGAGACGTTCGATACAATCGTTATGATGGCCGTCATTTCACATATCAGGATGGACGCGAAAGCGATCTACGAAAAGATCGATTCTCTCCTAAATAAAAACGGCTTTTTGGTGATCGAGACTAATAATACGAAAAGAAACCTCGAGGTATTCGATCTGTGTGATGCGAATTACGAGAAAATCGAAGCTAAGACTTCCTACAACGGAATCATGAAATGGCTGAAGATCGATTACAGAGACGTGTTCGTCTATGTGAAAGGCTGAGTGATGCAGCCTAAGAATTTACTTAAGAAGAATTCCGTCACCATGGTCGACGGTAAACAGGAGGTCCTGAAAGTGATCGGGACTCCGTTCGGCCCGTTTACAAGATATTGCTGTAGGCATGAAACGGATTGTCTCACTAAATTGGCCAAGCTGGGTTTTGTCAGCGCACCGAAGCTGATCCGGTCAACGGGCAGTAGCTTTACCATGGAGAAGATCGAGGGAAAATCATTGAATGGCTCTCAATGCCTCGAAGAGCCGCTGTTTAGTCGAGTTATGGAAGTCGTTGCTCAACTTCATGACTTCGGGTTTGCTCATGGGAATCTTCGTCCCAACAATATTTTGATCACCGAGGGAAACGAGCCGGTTTTAATTGACTTCGAGACCTGCTGCCAGAGATCCAATCCGCTGTTCTCGTTGGTCAAGTTCAGCGACCATGTACGATTGCACCTGCTGTGGCAATCACGCGTCGTGAAGTCCGATCAGGGTCGAGCAGGGACCGAATTTCCGAGGCATGTAACCGTCGCGATGTTCTTCATAACCCCAATCAACAGGATTGCCGCCGGCTTGAAGGCAGTCAAGAAGCGATTGAGGAGCTACCGCAATGTTTCTGCGAAGGCGGTATTCGTCGCAGCGTTTGCTACGGAGTTTGCGAACCGAATGATTGATCTTGCGTGAAGATCGAGCCAGTGTTGTATGCCCGAAGCGACGTGCCGCCGATCTCTTCAGTCCGCAAAAGGGAGCCCATGCGCGGCTACTCGACCGCCCCGTAAGGCTTGGTCTTGCGGCTTTTGAGCGTCAAAGCGGCGACGTCAGGCGAGGATCGGGCGGATCAAGCCGGTTTTGGATGTAGCTTGGGGCGGCAAACAGCGCGTCCGACGGCTATAGTGGCGCTTGGGTGTTCTTCTTTTGATTCGAGGGGTGAATGCTTATGGCTGATCAAAACAGTTCCAAGTCTCAAGTCAACGCCGCCGAGACTGCGCCCGCCGCGGGCAAGCACGGCCTGTGGTCCGGTCGCGGTATCCAGTTCTGGATATTCTGCATCCTGCTGGTGCTCGCACTGGCCGGCATGGGTCTGACGCAATCCGCTGAAGGTGGCGGTGCTCGGTATTGGCTGGTGGTGCTGTTGGCTTATGCCGCGTTCAGCCTGGCGCGCTCCTGGATTGACGCCAGGAAACACCATGAATCGATCTGGTCTCAGATCTATCTGCATGTGTTCCACTGGTTGGGTGCCTTGGTTGCGCTGTATATCGTTTTTATGTTCGAGCATTATGAGATTCTGACCCGGGAC
Organism: Chromatiaceae bacterium; assembly: GCA_041736365.1. GTDB lineage: Bacteria > Pseudomonadota > Gammaproteobacteria > Chromatiales > Chromatiaceae > JBGSTR01. The sequence continues at coordinate 9,838 of JBGSTR010000246.1, forward strand.
GCGGCGTCCGACGTCTCTTTGATCATCTTGGCGCTGGCCAGCTACCTGGCCGGGCTTCACTTCGAGCGGCTGTTCCTACTTCTCGGAATCATCTTGGCGGCCATGGCGGTGGCCGGCTCCTTCGTCGAACAGTACACGCTTTGGATGATCGTCATTCCGACGTCGCTTATCGCGGCTTGGCTGTTTCTGAAGAGCCGCTTCGCGCACGTACATAGTTGAGGTCAGCCACGGCGCCTAGGGACGCGGATCAACTGCCTTCCCGGCATTTGATCCGTTGCCCTGCCAAGCGCTGAAGGCGTCGGAACGAGCCGGGCTCATCCCCGGGCTGGACGGGAAACGCGACCAATCACTATCCGAGGCGAGGGCATCGTGGCGACCACCGGCAACTCTCCTATTCAGCGCAATCGTTGGCTCGCCTCGATTCCCTGGGTCAGCCTGCTCGTGTGGGGCGCGCTGCTGCTTGTGGTGTATGCGCTCCACAATCTTTTCTTTCTTGTTCTCACGACGTTCCTGCTGTCTTTCATCGTACGGCGGATCGTGGTCGGTTTGGCCAACCGGCTGCGCCCCGGACAGGAGAGTCCCGCGCTTGAACGTTGGCTTACCCTGGCGAGCTTCGCGGCGATCGCGCTGTCGCTATGGGTGGTTTTTTCCGTGCTTGGGGCGCGCTTTATCGAGCAAGGTCACGTCATGTTGGTCAAGGCCCAGCAGGTACGCCCGGCCGATACTCTCGACCGATTGTTGAGCCGAACAGTCGGCGCGTATCTGTTTCAGCAGACCTACGGCACCGCGGGCGATCCCCGCTATCAGAAGGCATTCGCCGAATACCAGACGCAAGGCCGTAACGGGGAAGGGGCCTTGAGGGCTTTCGCGCAGTTGCAGTCGGACCTTGAGATTGGGTTCGAGCTTCGCTACGACCAAGCGGAGCGGCAGCGGCTGAGCGACGACTTGTTGCAGGGCGGTACTGAAAGCGAGGCCTTTAACCATTGGTTTCTCACCGTCAAGGCGCCGGCACTCTTCGCCCAGCAGCGCGAGATGTATCTGGCACGCTGGGCCTTTGCGGTCGGCGCGGCGCCCGACGGCGGGAGCGACGCAGATGCTCGGCAATCGGGAGCGGACACCAGTGAGCGCGATCAGGGCATCAGGGTCATGATCCTGGAGGATGCCAAGGACGATAAGGCGAAATTGGCCGAGCTCGAGCAGGAGTGGGAAACCGCCACCGTCGCCGGCGAGTGGCGGCACTTTGCGGCCTCGGACGAATATCGCGCCGCGTTCGCTGGGTACTTCGAGCAGCGACGCGAGGATGACCCCATTCGGATCCCGTTCGATTACCAGACCTACGCCAAATTGCGTCAAGCCTTCGCGCAAGGGAAGCAGGCGTTTCGCCAAGCCTTTCATAGCTACGCGTCGGCGGAAGAAAAACTCGGTCGCGCCCTTCTGGAACAAGACTTCGAGGCCGCCATGCGCTCGGAGCTCGCCCGCCGCTGGTGGGCCACGAACCCCGCCGCGGTCTCGCTGCGCTCCCATTTGCAGCGCGACGTGACCGAGATTGTCGGTGCGGCCGCGGCGCGGGTCGAGACGATGATGGGGCACTTGATTTCGGTGCCGGCGCAGCTCATGACGGCGCTGCTGTTGACGATCTTCATAACGCTGGACATGTACGGTCTGAAGCAGGGCGCCAAGCGCATCGGCGCAAGCCGCTTGGCGCCTCTCTACAACGAGGCGGTGCCCGGTCTGGTCGTTTTTGGTCGCTTGGTGGGACGCGCTTTCTCGGCCCAGGGGTTGATCGCCCTGTGCAATGCGCTGCTGACCTTCCTGTTGTTGTGGTCGCTCGGTATCGAGAACGAGCTGCTGCTCTGCGGTCTCGTGTTTTTTGCCAGCTTCATCCCGGTGTTGGGTGTGATCCTCGCCGGTGTTCCGATCATCTTGCAGGCCATACTTCAGCCCGGCGGCTCCATGACCCTGGCGCTGATGGCGGTGGTCGGAATTCTGCTGATCCATCTCTTCGAGACCGCGGTCTTGAGTCCGAGGATCATCGGCAAGGTGTTGCACCTGCACCCGGTGCTGATTCTCGTGATCATCGTCGTCGGGGAGCATCTGTTCGGGGTTTGGGGCTTGCTGCTGGGCGTTCCGGTGGCGGTTTACATCCTGCGCGTCGCGATGCTCAACGAGCCCATCCCCGGAATCTACGAGCCCGCTCCCCGAGTGTCCGGCTAGAACGCGCTGGCGGAGACGCCCGCGGCTCGACACCTACCCTGGACCGAGCGCCGAATTTTCCTTCGCACCGGCGCATCGCGGCAGAGCCCCTCGACTCGGAGACTCGCGCAACGGCAGCGAGTCGCTGGCGTGACGCGAAATGTCAATTGGTCCCGTTATGTCAGGTGTAGCCTCACGCCACGACGCAACGCGCGGCGCGCCCCGGAAGAGCGGCGGCGATGCGCGAAATACCGACGGTCGCGAAAAAGAGGTCCGTTCAGGGCCCTTCCGGGCGACGCGATGGCTGTCTCAGTCACTCACCACTCATCGGAGCGATTCACCAATGACCACAAGACGTAGGCTCATCACTTTTGCGGCACTTGCGGCGACGGCGGCACCGCTGGTTCTCGGCCAGCCTTCGGCAATCGCCAAGGAGCGCGAGCAGGAAAAGCCGCAGTTTATGTTCGTGCAGACCGCGGACGATTTGCAGGTGGACGGCAAGACCCTGCGCCTCGTCAACGTCGGCGCCCAGACGCTCTATTTCGCGGATCGACCGGAGCGCATCGCGGGCCATGTCCCGATGAAGACCTACCTGGAGGAGTGGACGGCCGCAGCCGGGCCCAACAACTTCGCCAAGGATCCGCCGAACGCAACGCTCTCGGTCTACGAGGGCGGGAGCTCCGAAAATACCCTGGCGGTGGTCGAGGTCAGCGACCCGGTCGTTGAGGGAAGCGACCTCGTCTATCACTATAAGGTCATCGAGGGCGATATGCCCAAGGCGGGCGGGGCAACCGCACTCTTTATCGACTGGATCGGTTTGGGCGGTGGCGTCGGTCCGGGCTTCCACGGTGTGGGCTACGGGACCCGAGGCGCCGGTCTTTACGGCGGCTATGGCGGACTCCGGAGATGAGCCGGCAAATAGCCGGCCGTTTCCCGGCGGGCGGACAGACTCGCAATTTCCGTAACGATATCGACAGGACGACGAAATGAAAGCAACCAAGCGGGTCTTGGCGCACGCGTTTTGGGGCATCGCCCTCTTAGGCTCGGCCGCCTCATGTCTTGCAACAGAGATCGAAGTCACCGGTGTCCCGGGCTCTCCCGGCGCCACCACCACCATTGGCGGAAAACAGCTTCCGCCGCCGGTTGCGAAGTTCGAAGGGGTGATCCAGGAGAAGGCCACCGAGTCGAAGCCTTGGTGGCCGGCGCGCGTGGTGCCGCCCAAGGGCGCGCCGAATGTCCTGCTCATCATGACCGACGATAGCGGTTTCGGGGCGCCCAGCACCTTCGGCGGCGTGGTCCCGACCCCGGCCCTGGATCGCATCGCGAACAACGGGCTGCGTTACACCCAGTTTCATTCCACCTCCCTGTGCTCGCCGACGCGGGCGGCCCTGATCACCGGTCGCAACCATCACGTGGCGGGTTTCGGTGTCGTGGGCGAGGCCGCAACGGGCTTTCCCGGCTACGACTCCATCATCGGGACGGACGTCGGCACCGTCGGCACCATCCTGAGGGGCAACGGCTATGCGACCTCCTGGTTCGGCAAGGACCACAACACGCCCTTCTACCAGGCGAGCCAGGCCGGCCCCTTCGATCAATGGCCGACCGGAATGGGCTTCGATTTCTTCTACGGCTTCATCGGCGGCGACACCAGCCAATGGGAGCCGAACCTGTTCCGCAACACCACGGCCATCTACCCGTTCCAGGGCAATCCCGGCTGGAACCTGACGACGGCCATGGCCGACGAGGCGATCCAATACATGAAGCAGCTCAAGGAGATTGCCCCGGAGAAGCCGTTCTTCGTCTATTACGTCCCCGGGGGCACCCATGCCCCGCATCACCCGACGGAGGAGTGGATCAAGAAGATCAGCGCCATGCACCTCTTCGACGAGGGCTGGAACAAGATTCGCGAGACCATCTTCGCCAACCAGAAGCGGCTCGGCATCATGACTGCCGACGCCAAGCTGACGCCCTGGCCAAAGGATCTGCCGGAGTGGGATTCCCTGAGCGACGAGGAGAAGCTGCTCTTCATCCGGCAGGCCGATGTGTTTGGAGCCTACCTCGCCTACACCGATCACGAGATCGGTCGCGTCATCCAGACCGTCGAGGACCTGGGCGAGCTCGACAACACCCTGATCATCTACATAGCCGGCGACAACGGGGCGAGCGCCGAGGGTATGCTCAACGGCACTCCGAACGAGTTCACCACCTTCAACGGCATCGAGGTGCCGGTGAAGGATCAATTCCTCTGGTACCCGTTCTGGGGATCCGCGCGGACCTTCCCGCACTTCGCGGCACCCTGGTCCTGGGCGATGGACACCCCGTTCAAGTGGATGAAGCAGGTGGCCTCGCACTTCGGCGGTACCTCCCAGGGACTCACCATGTCCTGGCCCGGCCACATCACGGATGTGGGCGGCATCCGCCGCCAGTTCCATCACGTTATCGACATCGTTCCGACCATCCTCGAGGCGACCGGCATTTCGGCGCCGGAGACGATCGAGGGCATCAAGCAGCGCCCCATCGAAGGCGTGAGCATGGCCTATACGTGGGACCAGGCCAATGCCGACGTGCCCACCCGGCACAAGACCCAGTACTTCGAGATGCTCGGCAACCGCGCGATCTATCACGACGGCTGGTTGGCCGCGACGACCCCGGTAACACTCCCCTGGGTGCTGAGCCACGCCACGCCGCCGGACGTGATCAGCGGTTACAACTGGGAGCTCTACCACATCGACAAGGACCCCACCGAGTCCGACGACTTGGCCGCCAAGATGCCGGAGAAGCTCAAGGAAATGGAAAAGCTCTTCTATGAGCAGGCGAAGAAGTACGACGTGCTGCCGCTCGACAACTCGACCCTCGCGCGCTTCCTCACGCCGCGCCCGAGCGCCACGGCGGGGCGCACCCACTTCACCTACTCGGGTGAGCTGAGCGGCGTGCCGCCCAGCACCGCCCCCGATATCCTGGCGAAGGACTTCCAGATCGAGGCGCAGGTCGAGATCCCCGAAGGCGGCGCCGAGGGCATGATCGTCACCGAGGGAGGGCGCTTCGGCGGTTATGGCCTGTTCCTGAGCAACGGCGAGTTTGGCTTCAACCGCGGCAAGGTGGTGTTCCTCTACAACCTGCTTGATCTCAAGCGCACCTATTGGGAGGGACCTGAGCTGAGCGCCGGGAAGCACAGCATCCGCTTCGAATTCAAATACGACGGACCCGGCTTCGGCAAGGGCGGCACTGGAACCCTGTTCGTCGATGGCGAGCAGGTCGCCACGAATACGATGGAGCACAGCACTCCCATCATGTTCCCCGAGGACGAGACCTTCGATGTGGGGCTCGACACCCGCACCGGGGTTGCCATGGTCGAGTACCGCTACGACACGCCGTTCAAGTTCACCGGTACGATCGACAAGCTGACCTTCGAGCTAGGCCCGGTCCAGTACACCCAAGCGGATCGCGAGCAGCTCCCGGCCATTCGCGACCGGGTGGCTCGGTCGAAGGACTAGGCCTCTCCATGAAAATGCGCCATAGGCGCTCCTTAATTACCCTCTCCCGCGCGGAGAGGGCAGGGGTGAGCGTGTCATGAAAAGGCTCCTCGTCTTCGCTGCCGTCGCCGAGGTCGCCACCGGCTTGGCGCTTCTCGTTGTTCCGTCGCTCGTCGGCTGGTTGCTGCTGGGCGAGGAGCTTGCGGGTGTCGCCATCCCCGTGGCTCGGGTGACCGGAATCGCACTCATTGCGTTGGGGTTCGCGTGCTGGCCAGGCCCACCCTTGGCCGGCATGTTGACCTACGGTGCGGGCGTCACCCTCTACCTTGGCTACGTCGGTCTCGCCGGCGGCTTTGTCGGCGTCTTGCTGTGGCCGGCGGTCGTCCTGCACGCGATCTTGACCGGTTCGCTGGCGTGGGCATGGTTGCGCCATCGCCCAAGTGCCAATTGATTATTCACCACGCTGGAGACTGCAAATGAAAAGGCAATCGTTGTGGCAGGGGTGGCACGTCACGCGGCGGTGAAGACATTTCGCAACATGATCATTCAACAACCAAAGGAGACACTCCATGCAGCTTGATTCCGTAATACCTAACTCGGTGACCCTGTTTTCCTGGCGCGCGGCGGCCGCAGCCATCCTCGCTGCGATCCTGGTGGGCGGGGTTGCCCAAGCCGCCGACAAGGGAGCGCGTGCCCATGCCGAGGGCAAGTACGACACGGTCACCGCCACCTATGTGGTGGCCGAGGGCGATGATCTGTTCGCCATCAGCGAACGTTTCGAGGTTCCGGTCGATACCCTGAAGGCGAACAACAAATTGGCGTCGAACGAGGTGAAGGCCGGGCAGAAGCTGGCACTCGGCGCCGCACACCATTCAGCGACGCACAAGAGCGCGGCCAAGAAGCCGCTGGCCAAGATGACCTGCGAGGACTTCGTGGGTCTTGACGAGAGCTTCCAGCCGAAGGCGGTTTACTGGGCAGTTGCCTACAGCAAGAAGGGTCAGCCGGAGGCCGAGGCCATCGACGTAGAGGGTGTCGAGACGGTGGTCCCCTTCGTCGTACAGGAATGCCAAAAGGCGCCGAAGGAATCGTTCTGGCAGAAGGTGAATGCGGAATGGGCGAAGATTGAGAAGAAAATGTAGGGAGCGGACCCCCGGGGTGGGCGTCGCGCTCGTCCCGGGCGAATGCAGGCGGAGGGCAGGCTCGACCGGCGAAGGGAAGTTTCCGGGAGAACGGAAAGTTCCAGGCCCGTTGCCGGCGGGCCGCGACCGCGTGAGTTGACGAATCAAACGACCTTTCTAGATGTCCCTAAGTGGTTGTTTACAAATACAACCGCAGGATGGGCAGAGGCCGATAGGCCGTGTCCATCACTTGCACCCCACGATGGGCACGCTGCGCTTTGCCCATTCTACGTTTTGATCGGTATCCTTGGATTGGCTCGAATACCGCAACCGTAGGATGGGCAAAGGCCCATAGGCCGTGCCCATCGCTTGCGCCCCTACACCGAGGCTCATCGGCGACAGGAGCCGGAGCAGACCGATCCTAGCTGTCAGCGATGAGGAATGGGCCTTGGTGGAGGATCTGTTCGACAACGAGGGTCGGCGCGGTACGCCGCCGAATTACCCCCGTCGGGCACAGGCGAACCCGTCGCGCTCACCCATGCCGACACCGGGAGAATATAGGGGCGAGACCGTCCGGACAGGCCTGTGCAGCATCCGGCTACGCCACGCCGATCCAAGCTCCCTACGCCGTTTGACGCGCCATGACAACCCGCTGGCTTGCAGTCCGAGCGACCCGATCGGCCTCGCGATCGGTCGTGAGAGGCCTACGGCATTCGATCGGGAAATCCCGCAGTCCGGACGGGACGCGCAATCTCACTCGGCGTTTCACCGACGACGCGTCAAGCTACAATCGCGAAATGCAAAAGAAGCTCGACGAGGAGGTGAGGGCAGTGCGCACCCCGGACGGCCCAAACGCTGGCTCGGATGGGACGCAGCGAAGCCCGGAAGACGTGGTGTCGATCACCGACTTCGACTTCGGCGAGACCACGGCGGCGGTCTTCGACGACATGCTGGACCGCAGCATTCCGCAATATCGGGAGCTGCAACGGATGATTGGCGAGCTGGCGGCGACCTTTGCGGAGCCCGGGACTCGGGTCTACGACCTTGGTTGCTCAACCGGCATTACCCTCCAGACCTTGATGGAGGCGATCGCGGCGCCGGTCGAATTCGTCGGCCTGGACTATTCCGCGCCGATGCTGGAGCGAGCCCGCGAGCGCCTGTCGGGGCTCTCCGCGGCGGATCGCCTGACGCTGCTCGAAGCCGATCTCGATGCCGGCGTGAAGGTAGAAAATGCGTCCGTGGTCGTGTTGAATCTGACGCTGCAATTCGTCAGGCCCTTGCGTCGCGATCTTCTCATTCGAGATATCAATCTGGGCATGAAGGCGAACGGCTGCCTGATACTCGTTGAGAAGGTGCTTGGCAACGACTCGCTGTTCAATCGAACGTTCATACGTCTCTACTACGAGATGAAGAAGCGCAACGGTTACTCCGCGACCGATATTGCCCACAAGCGGGAGGCGCTGGAGAACGTTCTCATTCCCTACCGCGTCGACGAGAATTTCGAGCTTCTCAAGCGAAACGGGTTCAATCAGGCGGATATCTTTTTCAAATGGTATAACTTCTGCGGAATCCTTGGGGTAAAGGGCCTATGACCGCCGTTCCGGTGGGCGGCGAGATCGGTGAGGCCCGGTCCCTTAGCCGCCGCCAGATTGTCATCCCGTTCGTGCTCCACTGGCTGGTTGGGCCGCGATCGGCACGTTGTATTTAGTCACGGGGCACCTCAATGTGATCGTCGATACCACCGGCACCCGGTCGGCGGCGAAAGGTAGAAAGTGATCCACTGCATGCGGTCTCGAACGAGAAGGTCGTCGGCGCTCTTGCTGGTGCTTGCCCTGGTTAGCGGCGCGGCGACGGCAGATACGGACGCGGGGCGCCCGCTGGACTCGCGGTCCGGCAAAGTACCGGGTACGACCGCGACCACGCCGCCCCATCATTTGGAGCATCGCCTGCTTCGGGACATCGAGGCGGGTGTCGAACGGGTCGAGCCCTGGCTTGAGCGCTACGGCTACGGTGCCGTTTTCGCCGCGGTGGGGGTCGAGGGGTTCGGTGTTCCGGCACCTGGACAGACCATACTGGAGGCCGCCTCGGCCGCTTCCGCGTCGGCAAAAGGCCGTCTGCGGATCGGCTGGGTTCTCGCTACGGCCTTCGTTGCCGCCTTCCTCGGCGCGAGTTTGGGCTATCTGATTGGGCGCATCGGGGGCCGGCGGTTGCTCGCGCGGCTGCACATCGACGGGCGTCACGTTGAAAAGATCGAAGGTCAGTTCGACCGCTACGGGGGTTTGCTCATCCTGTTCGCTCGTTTTTTCGACGGACCGCGTCAACTCCACGGCATCGCCGCGGGCATCCTGGGGATGCATTGGGTCCGCTTCACCCTGTTCAACCTGGCAGGCGCGGCGCTGTGGGCCGGCTTTTGGGGTCTGGGGGTCTATTACCTCGATCTACATCTGGACCAAGTGGTCGCGCTGATCCGCCACGTCAACCCTTGGATTGCCGCCCTCACCGGGGTCGGTCTGGTCGCGGTCGTGGTTGGCTTCCGGCTCCAATACTCGCGCGCCAAGAAAGGTCGCTAAGCGCGGGCATATCCGCTTCGGGGAGTGGAAGTCCGGTCGTATCGGGGTGAGAAACATCCGGTGCCGGGAGCCGGCGTGCGAAGAATGCCGGCCCGCGAACGGGCCGGCGAATCGGCTGTGACGGGGGGATACGCTTACTAGCGGCCGCCGATTTCCTTGGCGTCGTCCTTCAGCATCGCATCCGTCTTGGCCTCTTCGGCCTTCTGCAGGTCGGTGGCTGCCGTGCCCTCCTCCGCGGAGGTCTTCTCGTCGGCCAATTCGGCGCTGACCGCGGCTTCGGCCGCCGCGTCATCGGCCTTTTCCGCCGCCTTGCGGTTGGCCTCGGTCGGATGGGCGTCGGCCTTGGCATCCGCTTCGCTAGCCGCCTTCATCTTCTCTTTCATCTCCGCATTGGCGGCCGCGGCCGCCTTCTGGTCCGCGGCGGCGGAGCCGACCGCGGTCTTCTCCGCTGCCGCTGCTGCCGCGGCGGC
>JBGSTR010000253.1:0-1500 GCA_041736365.1 Chromatiaceae bacterium
GCCAGACCCCTCGGTCCCGCAGTCCAAGCGCCGGTCTCCCCCCAAACCGTTACCCGAGTATGTGCGCGACTACCCGCGGCGCAACGAGGCCATCGTCGCCGCGTATCGTAGCGGGGGATATACGCTGCAGGACATTGGAGACTTCTTCGGCATACACTATTCGCGCGTGAGCAAGATCGTTCAAGCGGCGGATGTCGCGCGGCGCGAGGCTAGTAGAGTCGACGTCGTCACCGTGTCGATAGAGGCAAAAGGGAAGACCTGACCCCGTGACCCTGCGTTGCACACCTCCAGGATGCGCGTACGCTCTTCGGGCGAGAGCTTGTTGACCGGCTCCCGTTCGCCCGCCCTCTCGCGGCGACGGTCGATCAGGCGCCGTTCTTCACGCTGCTGCTGTTGCCAGCGGCGCAGCGTGCGCACATCGATCTCCAGCACTGCGCAGGCGCGCACCTGGCGCGCACCCGCCACACAGGCTTCATCAATCAGGTCCATGGCGATGCGACGCTCTGCCGGCATGATCAGTCGTCCCCGTCGTCCCCCCAGATGGCCCGGGCTTTTTTTTGCAGCACCAGCAGGGCCGCCGCCTCGGCCAGCGCCTTGTCCTTGCGCCTGAGCTCCTGCTCCAGTCGACGCACCTTCTTGCGGTCGCTCTGCAACTCGCGCCGCTCGCTCGCGCCGAGCCGCTGCCGATCGTCATTCCCCGCCGCCGCGGCTTCACGCCAGCGCTGGATCTGCTCCGGGTACAGACCCTTGCGTCGGCAGTACTCGCCCAGCTCCTGCTCGTTCAGCGCGGCCGTCTCGATTACGACCGCCAGCTTGTTCTCACCACTCCAGTTCTCCGGATTCGACGAATCTGCCGGCACCACCTGACCCTCTGCTCGATAACGATTGCGCCAAGCATAAAGAGTCGGCTCGGAAATGCCCGTCTCCCGGTGAACCTGTGCGACCGACTGCGCATTGGGCGCCATCATCTTCCCGACCACCTGCTCTTTGAGCTCATCGCTGTAACGCGGCATACATGACCCTCTTCCGCTCCCTCAGAGGTTAAGATTCTCAAACCAACTCACCGGACATCTATGCTGACAGAGGGGGCATGGCCAGACCCCTCCGTCTCGAATATGCCGGCGCGCTGTACCATGTGACCAGTCGCGGAGACGGCCGGGAGGCGATTTTCCTCGCCGATGGGGACAGGCGCCTGTTTCTGGAGGTCCTGGCTGGCGTTTGGAACCGCTTTCATTGGACGGTGCACGCTTACTGCCTGATGACCAACCATTACCACGTGTTGGTGGAAACCCCGGACGCGAACCTGTCCAAGGGCATGCGGCAGCTGAACGGCGTCTACACGCAGCGCTTCAACCGCGCTACAGCCGCTCGGGCCACGTGTTTCAAGGACGCTACAAGGCGATCCTGGCGCAAAAGGAGGCGTACCTGCTGGAGCTGGCGCGATACGTCGTGCTCAATCCGGTGCGGGCGCGGATGGTGCGTACGGCAGTCGATTGGCCG
>JBGSTR010000301.1:0-10039 GCA_041736365.1 Chromatiaceae bacterium
GTCGCTTCCGCCCCGGCCTCGGCGGGCGTCGAGGCGGCGCCGCCCAGCAAGACTGCGGCGGATACGAGCAACAAGGGTTTGGACGAAGTGTTCATGATCAGTCTATCGGGAAAAAACGACCTTTTATCGGTTCGCTCTCGACATGGGCGTAGGTTACCGGAATGCACGTCCCGGTGTTCATGCCGCGACATTACAAGGTGGAAAGGTTGGGACAGTGTGAGGGCTCTGGGGATAAGCGAATCGAATGCGTTGCCGGCATTTGATCGGCTCGCGGTCCGAGCGGCGCGACTCCAAGACCGTTTCAATATCAATCGCTTACAGCGCTCATAGATGCGGGGCTATTCGTGGCCCGTACGGGGATCGCTACAAAAAGTCGCCGTTTCGCTCGACGCATGCGCGGCTCGGCGCGATCCGATTCGACGCTCGGAGACCGATTCCACGGTCCTCCGTCGCCCCGCTAGCGCATGGTCGTACGGCGTTTGGTTGCCCCGGTGCGGTTGGGGCCGGCCGTCTGGTCACGCACCCGAGGACCTTTGAGATTACAATCCCGCGGCTGATTCAGGAGGGACGCCAGGGCTGTCCGGACTGGACGCGGCGTTCGAGCAAAGTATGTAGGCGCGACGGGATCGATTATGTGCGGTATCGCGGGTTTGGTGGTTCGGGACGGTTCGCCCGAGCGCAGCGCGCTGGTCCGTGCCGCGGAGCAGCTCGCGCATCGCGGCCCGGACGACAGCGGCATCGAGATCATGGATGGCGTCGGCTTGGCCCACACACGGTTGTCCATCATCGACCTCGCGGGCGGACACCAACCCATCCGCGACGTGAACGGCGACTATGTGCTGGTCGCCAACGGGGAGATCTACAACTTCGTCGAGCTGATGGCCGAGGCGCGCGCCGACGGCTACCGGTTCACCACCCAGTCGGATTCCGAGACCATCCTGTACGCCTGGGAACGTTTCGGGGTCGATGGTCTGCGGCGCCTCAACGGCATGTTCGCGTTCGCGCTCTATTGCGTGCGCGAGCGCACCCTGATCCTGGCCCGGGATCGCCTGGGGATCAAACCCCTGTATGTCGCGTCGCTGCCGGATCGGATCGCGTTTGCCTCCGAGATCAAGGGACTGCTGCCCCTGTTGCCGCAAATGCCGGGAATCTCCGCCGCTGCCCTGGCGCGGACCCTGGAGATCGGGTTCAGCAGTGGACCCGAGACCCTTTTCGAGGGTATCCGGCGATTGGATTCCGGGACGGCGATGATCATTCGGGCCGACCTGAGCGTGACCTCCGTCCCCTATTGGCACCCGCTGTCGATTGCGCCGCGCAACGACGTAACCGCGACGGACGCGCAAGAGATGCTGAGCAGCCTGTTCGCCCAGATCCTGCGCGAGCACGTACGCTCGGACGTTCCCTATGGTCTGTTTCTCTCCGGGGGGGTGGATTCGGCGACGCTTTTGTGGCGCCTGAGCGAGCAATCGGCAGGTACCTTAAGCACCTATTCGGTCGGTTATCGCGACGCGGGCAGTGGGGATGAGCTGGCGCAAGCGGCGCGGGTGGCGCGGCACTTCGGGAGCGCCCACACGGAGCTGCGGCTGGACACCCGATCGGTGCTCAATGCCTTACCGTTCAGCGTTTGGGCGGCGGACGATCTGGTCTACGATCCGGCCTGTCTGCCGACCGCGCTGTTGGCCCAAGCCGCCGCCCGGGATCTCAAGGTGGTCTTCACGGGCGAGGGCGGCGACGAGGTATTCGGCGGCTACGGGCGCTACCGGCGAACCGGCATCCAGCGCTGGCTCAAACGACTCCAATCCGCGGGCAACAATGGTTATCGGGACGCCACCCGGTGGCCGAAGGGGTTGCGTCACGCCTGCTTTGGCCCCGAGCTGAAGATCCCGCGGCGCGACCTCGATGCACCCGTGCAGAGCGCGTGGCGCCAGACACCGGCCCGCTGGGGTTTCGTGCGGCAAGCCCAGTACACCGACCTGCGCACCGAGCTGTGCGACGACTTGCTGGTCAAGGTGGATCGCATGCTCATGGGATTCGGCCTGGAGGGGCGCGTACCCTTCCTCGATCACCGGCTGGTCGAATTCGGGCTGTCGCTCCCGCAACGGATCAAGGTCCGCGGGCGCGTCGGTAAGGTCTTGCTCAGGGACTGGGCACGCGACTCATTGCCCGCCGGTCACACCGAGGGCAGGAAGCGGGGGTTCGGCGTACCGGTGGGCGGATTGTTTCGTGGCGCCTTCTTGAGCGAGATCGAGCAGCGCTTGCAGGTCAACCCGATTTTGCGCACTTGGCTGAAACCGGGTGCGGTAGCGGCGGTAACGGGGGAGCTTCGGCGCACCGGTCGAGGCGACGACCATCTGCTGCAATTGTTGCAGCTCGCTGCCTGGTATCGCGTTTTTCTAGACGGCCCGGTAAAGCGCCCGGCCGTCGACGACGACTTGCTCGGCTGGATCTGAGCGCAGTCGGCGAGCCGAATCTCGATCGCCGCGCCCGGAACGCGTTTGAGGGCGGCAGATGGTGGGCTCGCGAGATTGCCGGCGGCCGCCCGGTGCGGATACTGTCCAAGCAACTTTACGGGACCCGCGAGGTTGATTTACGGTCGTCGTTGCTGTTGCCTTGACGCCACGGCGTTCCGTAGCACAAATGTCAGATGACTTGGACGTTGATTTGTGTCAAGTTAATTAGACGGTGAGGGGCATACGCTTGGTCCCTCCGTCAATTGCGAGGTTCGATCCGATGCATGTGCTGCTGGTCCACCCCAACTATCACTCCGGCGGCGCCGAGATCGCCGGAAACTGGCCGCCCGCTTGGGCGGCGTACCTAGCCGGTTCGTTGAAGGCAGCAGGGTACAGCCAAGTTACGTTCGTCGACGCGATGACCAATGATCTGAGCGACGACGTGCTGCGCGCGAAGATGATCGAGCTCCAGCCCGATGTGGTCGGGGTCACCTCCATCACGCCTTCGATCTACAAGGCGGAAGACGTGTTGAAGATCGCCCAAGAGTCGGTGCCGGGGGCGGTACGCGTGCTCGGCGGCGTGCATGCGACCTTCATGTACAAGCAGGTCCTGACCGAGGCGCCCTGGGTTGACGTGATCGTTCGCGGCGAGGGCGAGGAGATCTTCCTCAACCTGGTCCGCGCCGTCGACGAGGGGCGGTATCTCCAGGAGCGCGGGCATATCGACGGGCTCGCTTACCGCGACGGCGACGAGATCGTCGCGACGGCGGCGGCGAGCACCATCAAGGATCTCGACAGCATCGACGCGGACTGGACGATCCTGGAGTGGTCGAAATACATCTACGTGCCGCTGGGTGTCCGCGTGGCGATCCCGAACATGGCGCGAGGTTGTCCGTTCACCTGCAGCTTCTGCAGCCAGTGGAAGTTCTGGCGCGACTACCGCGTGCGCGATCCCAAGAAGGTGGTCGACGAGATCGAGCGGCTGGTCAACGAAAATCAGGTCGGGTTCTTCATCCTCGCCGACGAGGAGCCGACGATCAACAAGGCCAAGTTCACCGAGTTTTGCGAGGAGCTGATCGCGCGCGGGCTGCCGGACCGGGTGAAGTGGGGCATCAACACCCGCGTGACCGACGTCATGCGCGATCGGGACCTGCTGCCGCTGTGGCGCAAGGCGGGCCTCGTCCACGTCTCGCTCGGCACCGAGGCCGCGGCTCAGCTCAAGCTCGATCGCTTCAACAAGGAGACGAAGGTCGAGCAGAACAAGCTCGCCATCAAGCTCTTGCGCGATGCCGATATCTTCACCGAGGCTCAGTTCATCGTCGGTCTCGACAACGAGACGGCGGAGACGCTGGAAGAGACCTACCGGATGGCCTGGGACTGGCAGCCGGATCTGGCGAACTGGTCGATGTATACGCCGTGGCCCTTCACGCCGTTGTTCGAGGAGCTCGGAGACAAGGTCGAGGTGTTCGACTTCTCGAAGTACAACTTCGTCACGCCCATCATGAAGCCGGACGCGATGGAGCGCGGTGAGCTGCTCGACCGGGTCATGCACAACTATCGGCGCTTCTACATGAAGAAGGCGCTGTTCCACTACCCATGGCGCGGGACCGGTTTCCGGCGGCGTTATCTACTCGGCTGTCTCAAGGCGTTCTTTAAGGCCGGCGTGCAGCGGACCTTCTACGACCTCGGCAAGGTCGGCTACTGGGGCCCGCAGACGCGAAAGACGGTCGATTTCCACTTCGACGAGTCTCGCGAGGTCGCGCCCGCTCAGATGAAGGACTGGTCGGCGATGCACGATCGCAAGATTGCGGCGGCCGAGCGCAAGGTTGCGGTCAAGGCGCAATTGGCGGAGGAGCGGGCGGCCAAGATGGCGAACGTCATGGCCTGCGGTGGCGGCACCGAGCAAATGGCCGAAGAGCCCGTACCCAATTCGCAGCCCGGCCAGCCGGTCGCGGAAGAGGCCTCGGCCCGGCGCGTCGCCGGCTAGTAGATCCGGAACGAGCCCTCGGGTTCGTTCCCGTATGCGGGGCGATCCAAGATCGCCCCGCAAGCGTCGCCAGCGTCGGACTTTGACTACCCCAGTGTAGGTGGATCAAGCGAAGCGGATCCACCTTTCCGCCAATTGGTGGAATCGCTGTGCTTGCTTTGACGGAAGCTTGACCAGCTAGGCAATCGTATCGCTGCCCGCTGCCTGAAAGCCTTTCTATCGACCGCCTATGCCGGCTCGACTGACCGCGAGCACCGCCCTCCCAACGCGACGCGCGCCGCCGGTTTCCAGGCGGAGGACATGCACGGCGTTATCACGGTGGCGCCCGCCGGCTTCCCGGAGATCGCCTATCCGCAGTCGCGCGGATACGCCTATATCAACCCGTTGCCGCTGTCGGTGAAGGATGTACGATACATCGATCAACCGAATTTCAAGCCCTGAGGCAAGGGGCCGGGGCATAACCCGGCCGAATCTTCGCGGCGATGGGCGTTCGGACTAGTCCAACGGATTTGAAGCATTAGGGTGCTGCGGGTGTCGACTCGAGGCTGGTTTCTGTGGGGTCTGACGCTTGCGAGCTTGGCGGCGGCCATTCTGGTGCCGGCCATGCCTCAGTCGCCCGAGTATCATCAGTTCGCCGATCATCGGACTCTTTTCGGTGTCGGCAACTTTCTCGATGTCGTCTCCAATGCCGGATTCCTCATCGTCGGCATCGGCGGACTGATCGCCGTACTCTCCGGCCGTATCGTCTTCGAGCGCACGAGCGAGCGCTGGCCTTATCTCTTGTTCTTCATCGGGGTGGTCCTGACCGCGTTGGGCTCGGGCTACTATCATCTCTTTCCCGACAACGAGCGTCTGGTCTGGGACCGTTTGCCCATGACCATTGCCTTCATGTCGCTCATTGCTGCTCAGATTGGCGAGCGCATCGATCGCCGGACCGGACTCGTCCTGCTGGTTCCGCTGCTCCTGATCGGCTTCGCGTCCGTCGCCTATTGGATTGCAACCGAGCGAGCGGGGGCGGGCAACGTGGTGCCCTACGGCGTGCTGCAGGCCTACGCGGTGGTGATGCTGCTGGCGCTCACCGCGCTCTACCGCTCGCGTTACACGCGCGGGAACGATCTCTATTGGGTCTTCGCCGCCTATCTCACGGCGAAGGTTTTCGAGACCTTTGACCGCGCCATTTACGACGCATTGGGCCATCTGGTGAGTGGTCACAGCCTGAAGCATCTGGCCGCGGCAATCGGGGGCTATCTTGTCCTGCGCATGCTGCTGCGCCGGACGCTCGCACGCGATTAGCCAGCCGCCTTCAGACTCTTCGTTCGGCTGGCTCGGAGGCGAACAGGTTCAGTCCGAGCTGTTCGGAGAGGAAGCGGGCGGTCAGTCGACCTTTCACGCTGTTTCCCGCCTCGTCCAAGGGTGGCGCGAAGGTCGCGAGCCCGCCCTTGCCGGGGGCGACCGAGATCATGCCGCCACTGACGCCGCTCTTGCCGGGAAGGCCGATGTCGTACAGCCAATCGCCGGAGCTCTCGTAGAGCCCGGCGGTGACCATGACCGCGAGCACGTGCTCGCAGTGAACGGCATCGATCACCGGTTCCCCGGTGGCCGGGTTCACCCCGCCGTTGGCGAGCGTCGCCGCCATGTTGGCCAAGTCGCCGGCCGTGACGTTCAGGGCGCACTGGCGGGTGTAGACGTCCGTCGCCTCGATGGGGTCGAAGTAGATCCGATCGTAGCTCTTCAGCAGACTCGCGATCCCGGTGTTGTGCTGATTGGCGGCGGCCTCCGAGCGGTAGACCGCGTCATCGATCGCGAGGTCTCTCCCGGCGAATTGCGACAGTCCGTCCCGGATGAACCGCCACTTGATCTCGGCGGTTGCGCCGGGGGCCAGGCTGGTTGCCGCGATCGCGCCCGCGTTCACCATCGGGTTGGTGAGTCCGTCGCCCGTGCGCTCCACGGCGATCACGGAGTTGAAGGGCAGGCCGGTGCTGTTGACGCCGAGTCGGCGGCGCGCCTCGTCCTCGCCGATTGCCTGACAGATCAGGCCGAAGACGAAGGGTTTGGAGACGCTCTGAATGGTGAAGGGAACCTCCGTATCGCCAACTCGGAACTCAGTCCCCGAGACCCCGGCGAGCGCGATGCCGAAGAGATCACGCCGGACGGCGGCCAGGGCCGGGATGTAGTCGGCATTGCGGCCCTCGGTGCAGGCGCTGAATCGCGTGTGGGCCTCGCGCAGCAGAGACTGCACAAGCTCCGCCTCGGGGAGCCGCCCGGTGGAGACGCAGTGAAGGCGGGTCGACATGGTCAGCGGCTCGGGAGCGATCCGGGGCTCAGCATGACGTCGGGCCGTGAGAAAGATTCAGCTCCCAGTCGAACCGGGGCAGGGCGGCGAAGGCTTGGGCTTGGCTCTCCTCCCAACTGCGCGACACGGCAACCAGCTCGGGCGAGTCGGACTCGAGCTTGAGCCGGCGCGACAGGCCGAGCTGGTCGCGCGGGCACAGGGCGATCTCGTAGGGCGGGGCGACACTGAGATTCGCGCGGGCGGTGCTTTCGAGCGACACCAGGCACAGTCGCGCCCCGTCCTCCAGGGACAGACCGGGATGGGCGAAGCGGTCCAGCTCGGGCTTGCCGAACTTGCTCTCGCCGATTTGCAAATAGGGCGTTTCCGCGGTGGCGGCGATGGCGTTGCCCTCGGCGTAGATCAGAAAGAGTCCGGGTGCCTCGTTGCCGATCTGACCGCCCAGGATGAACACGGCCTCGGCGCTCGCGCCCGCCTGACGCAGGGCCGGGCCGTGCTCGTTCTGGATCGCCAGGCTGAGCTGCCCGATGTAGGTGGCCGCCTCGAACAAATAATCGACTCCAAGCAGCGTGGTCCCCGGTGCGTGCTGGTAGCCGTCGGGGCCGGGATTGGCGGCCCGATCGAGATCGCGGTGGACGCGGTCCACCAGCTCTCGGGTGGTCGCGAGGTTGCCCGCTGCCAGCAGCACGAAGATCCGGTCGGTCGCCGGTTGAAAGACATGCATCTTGCTGTAGGAGGAGATGTTGTCGATCCCCGCATTGGTGCGGGTGTCCGAGGCCATCACCAGGCCCTGCTCAAGCAAGAGTCCGACGCAATAGGTCATATGGAAGCCTCTTGAAGTGAGTTGGAGGTCTGCGGTGCTCAACCAATCGGAGCGCACGTGCCGCTGGCGGGCCGAAGTATAGCCCCGCCGTCTCCGCCGCGCCCCCACCAGCGAGCTAGATGCGGCAACGGAATTGGGCTAACCTTCGCGCCTTATCGATCTGATCTGCCGCGCGCGTGCCGCCGTCCCCGAATCCGGTGGACTCGATTCCGGGCGTCCGAGCTCGACTCGGCATCTGCAACGCGGCCCAGCCTAGATGCAACGGGAGTCTCCATGGAGCTGCTGGACGGTGTCCTGCGAATCGAATCCTTTCTCGCCGTCACGCTGGGCATCGTGGTGCTCTTCGTCGGCAAACGACTCAACGAGAAGATCGGCTTTCTGCGCGAGCTCAGCATCCCCGAGCCGGTCACCGGCGGGCTGCTGTTCTCGGTGCTGTTCGGGCTCGTCTACGCCTTTTCCGGGGTCGAGGTAGAGTTCGCGCTGCGTGCCCGCGATGTCCTCTTGGTCTATTTCTTCACCACCATCGGCATCAATGCCAGTGCCCGGGATCTGCTCGCGGGTGGCCGGCCGCTGGTGATCCTGCTCACCATCACCATCGGCTTCATGTTCGCCCAGAACCTGACCGGGATCGGGGTGGCCAGCCTCTTCGACCTGCCCGCGGCGGTCGGCGTGATCGGCGGCACCGTGTCGCTGATCGGCGGGCACGGCACGACCATCGCCTGGGCACCCAACATTGCCGAGAATTACGGGATCACGAACGCCATGGAGATCGGGATCGCGAGTGCGACCTTTGGTCTGATCCTGGCGAGCATCATGGGTGGGCCCATCGCCAAGTTTCTGATCAACCGCCATGCGCTGACGCCGACCCGGAGCGACACGGAAGAGGTTCAGGACATCGGATTGTCGGAAAAGCAGCAGAAGGCGGGCATCGGCCACCTGGATTTTCTCGACGCCGTCCTGGCCATCCATGTCTGCATCATCGTCGGCTTCCTGCTGAACGAGGTGATCGCCGACCTTGGTCTCAAGCTCCCGCTGTTCGTGACCTGTCTCTTCGCCGGCATCCTCATCACCAATCTGGTGCCCAAGAGTCTGCCGCGTGTCACGGGTACCCGGTGGCCGACCCGCAGCCCGGCGATCGCGCTGATCGCGGACATCGCGTTGGGCGCCTTTCTCGCCATGTCGTTGATGAGCATGCAGCTCTGGACCCTGGTCGACCTGGCGGGTCCGATTCTCACCATCCTCGCCGCCCAGTTCGCGCTGGCGGTGCTCGTCACCATCTTCGTTCTGTTTCCGCTGATGGGCCGCAATTACGACGCGGCGGTGGTGGCATCCGGCTTCGGCGGCGTGACGCTGGGGTCGACCCCGACGGCGATGGCCAACATGGCCGCCGTTACCCATCGTTTCGGGCCATCGCATCAGGCGTTTATCATCGTGCCCCTGGTGTCGGCGTTCTTCATCGATCTGGTCAATGCCTTGATCATTCCGTTTTTCCTCAGGACCTTCTAGCCGAGTTGTTCGCTACCCGCGGATGTCTTAGGTGGGCAAGTCCGGATCTGTGGGAGCCGCGGGTCAGTAATCACCCGCGGCCACCCGGCATTTAATCAGCGTCTACGAAGCACAAATCCGGATTCGGCGGAACGCCACACCCGAAGACTGGTAGTGTTCCAAGCGGCGCGCGCGCCGATCTCCGCGCGGCGTTTCCTGGCGAGACGCTGATTAAATGCCGTCCTGGCTTTGAATCAGCTCGCGGTCCGAGAGGCGCGACTCTCGGATCACTCCATTTCTTGTCCCTTAAGGTGCTCGAAAATGCCGGGCCATCCCTGGCCCGGACGGAAAACGCTTTTAATCAGCGTTTCCCTAGCGGCAGCTCCCCCGGCAGGGCAGGGAGTCTGCGGAACGCTCCCACTGCAATGTCGTGTGATCGATGCCGAAGCGGTGGTGTAGCTCGTCGCCCGCGCGAGCGATCAACAGGTCGTCGTCGCTCGGGTCGGGTTTGACCAGGTGGGCGGTCAGTGCGGTCTCGGTGGTGCTCATGGCCCAGATGTGCAGGTGGTGAACCTCTTCGACGCCCGGCAGCGAGCGCAGATAGGACGCCACCGCTTCGGGATCGATACCGCCGGGCACGGCATCGAGCGCGAGATTGACCGCGTCGCGCAGCAGGCCCCAGGTGCTGAACAGGATCGCGCCGGCGATGAAAAGACTTACCGCCGGATCGATCCACTCCTGGCCGGTGAGCAAGATGGCAAAGCCGGCCGCGACCACGCCCGCCGACACCCCGGCGTCCGCGGCCATGTGCAGATAGGCGCCGCGGATGTTGAGGTCGCCCTTGCGCCCCGACAGAAACAGGAGCGCGGTCGCGGTATTCACCACGACACCCAAGGTCGCTACCGCGATGACGGTCCAGCCGGCGACGGGACCGGGGTCGCCGAGGCGGCGAATCGCCTCCCAGGCAATGCCGCCGACCGCAATCAGCAGCAGCATGGCGTTGA
>JBGSTR010000308.1:0-1794 GCA_041736365.1 Chromatiaceae bacterium
TCGCCGGCCGTTCCGATGTTGTGGACCACCGTCAACCTGCTGGTGTCGCTGGTGGTCACGACCGCCTTGTTCGCGCTGTTGTACCGCGTGCTGCCCGACGTGCGCCTGCACTGGCACGACGTGATGACCGGCGCCGTGGTCACCGCGGTGCTCTTCACCGCCGGGCAGCAGCTCATCGCGCTCTACCTCGGCCAGAGCGGCGTCGCTTCCAGCTACGGCGCCGCCGGCTCGGTGATGATCCTGCTGCTGTGGGTCTACTACTCCTGCCAGATTCTGTTGTTCGGAGCCGAGTTCACACGCATCTACACCGAGCGCCACGGCGTGACGCCGGCGCCCGAGTCATTCGCCGAAGAAGACCTCACGGCTGCCGACGCAGTCTGAGCTGTTCCCCCCGGGAGGCCACATGTCCGACCCGCGCAACGCCGCTCACGGCAAGAAAGTCACGCAGCAGATTCAGCTTCAGTCCCGCGAAGTGCGCGCGCAACGACTCGCGGCAGTGGCGTTGCTCCCCAATCTCCTCGGCCAGGGCGGCGTGGCTCGCGCAGTCCGCCACCAAGGGGGTCAGCAGCTCCGCCTGCCGGCGCGCCTTGAGCACCGCCTGATGGGCGCGGTCGAGATCGTCGAAATGGGTGATCAGCGCGCGGATGCGCGGCGCGACGTCGAAGGGCTCGAGCATATGGCCGCGGACGAACTCGGTCAGATTGCCGACCGACTTCATGGATACGGTCTGGTGGAACAGCTCCAGGGCCTGCTCGTTCTCGATCCCGAAGCGTCGCCGGAACCAGGCGCCGTAGCTCGGAAAACTGTCCTCGATGGTCGCCCCGGCTGCCCGCAGTCGCTTGCGCAGCCGAGTGATGTCCACGCCGAATTGGGCGAAGTCTGCGGTGATCGACAGGTCCCGTTCCGCGCCGACGTAGAAGCGCGCCGGCTGGCCCTGGGTGTCCTTCATCCAGAACACCTGCGCCAGCGTCACCGTCTGATCGTAGCCCGCGTTGTGGAACACGCCGAGGATCACCGAGTAGCTGCCCGGCTCGCGCAGGCTCACAGGCCGGGAGCTGCCGGTGATCTCGCTGCGCTCCGACTTGTAGTGTCCGAGCACGTAGGAGCGCAGGGTGCGTTCCTTGCTGTCGGCCCCGGCCGCCTTGTTGTACGCCACCCGCTGGGCGGGCACCAGCAGGGTGGTGACGGCATCGACCAAGGTCGATTTCCCGGAGCCGATGTCCCCGGTGAGCAGCCCGTTGCGACCCTCCAGGGCCAGGGTCCAGACGCGGCCGTCGAAGGTGCCCCAGTTGAAGACCTCGAGGCGTTGCAGGCGAAATCCCGAGAGGACGTCGTCGGCGACAAAGTCCAGATCCAGCGATCGGGGCTCATTCATGGTCGGCTCTCGAGGCGGCCGGATCGCCGCCGAGCTGTGAGCGATAGGCGTCCAACCGGGCGTCGAAATCGGCCAGCCATTGGGCATCGACGAACGCCTTGAGGATGCGCCGAACCTCATAGCCGGCCGGCCCCGCCGCCGCGCCGGTGCCGGGCTTTAGCCGGCGCAGGAAGCCGAGATCGACCACCTTGTTGATGTGCGTCTCGATCTGATCGATCAGCCGCGCCTCGTTGCTGGTGTCCGGCAGGAATACTCGAATCAGCTCGACCAGGTCGTCGCGGGTCAGCACCAGCCGGGTGTCGGCGCCCCCTGCGTCGAGCTCGGCGAGCTTCTTGCGCAGCAGCGCGAGCAGCAGGCTCACCGGGAACGACAGCGGCCGGCGCGCCACCAGTCGCGGCAAGCCGGGTTGGCCCTCGTCT
>JBGSTR010000309.1:0-3697 GCA_041736365.1 Chromatiaceae bacterium
TCCGATCGGCGCATCCACCGTCCCGCCGGTAACCAGCTCACCGACGACCAAGGCCCGATACTCCCGGTGAACACTGCGCTGCTGCAGCTGGCGGACCAGCGAGAGTTGCGCGGGGAGGGTCTTTGCGACCACCAGAAGGCCACTGGTGTCCTTATCAAGCCGATGCACGATGCCCGCGCGCGGCACCGCCGCCAGTGCCGGGCAATGGTGCAGCAGCGCGTTCTGAAGGGTTCCGGCCCAGTTCCCGGCGGCCGGGTGTACGACTAGTCCCGCGGGCTTGTTGACGACCAGAATCACGTCGTCCTCGTACACCAGGTCCAAGTCGATCGCCTCGGCGGCGACACCATCGTCCGCCTCCAGCAACGCGTCGACACGCACCTCGTCGCCGCCCCACACCTTGTCCCGGGGACGTCGCGGCACACCGTTGACCAACACCCGGCCGTCCTCGATCCAACGTTGCACGCGGCTGCGCGAATACTCTGGCAACAGGGTGGCGAGCGCCTGATCCAGCCGCCTGCCGGCAAGCGCCGAGGCGATATTGAGGGATCGTCGAACGGATTGCGTCGGGGGCGATTTCAAGCGCGCGGTGGAAAGCGGTCTGCGGTGAAACGGCCTTCAGGTATACTTCGCGAGTTTAGATGAGGGTCTCGCTCAAACATGCCGCGAACGTTAACACGACTGACCGCGCTGATGCTCGCCGTCGCCCTCTCGGGCTGCTCGGTTTTCGGCAAGCAGATCGACCAGACCGAGGGCTGGTCGGCCGCCAAGCTCTATTCCGAGGGCGCCGCGGAGCTCGACTCGGCCAATTACACCCAAGCCGTCGAGCTGTTCGAAAAGCTCGAGGCACGCTACCCGTTCGGTCGCTACGCGATGCAGGCCCAGCTCGACATGGCCTACGCCAACTACAAGGCCGACGAGCCGGAGGCCGCACTCGCCGCCGCGGACCGCTTCATCAAGCTCTACCCGCAGAATCCCTATGTCGATTACGCGTACTACCTGAAAGGAATCATCAACTACAACCGCAGCGTCGGGTTCTTGGATCGTTACGTCCCCACCGACCCCTCACAGCGCGATCCGGGGTCGGCACTCGACGCGTTCGACGACTTCTCGGCCTTGGTCGAGCGCTTTCCGGACAGCAAATACGCCGACGACGCCCGACAGAGAATGCTCTTTCTGCGCAACAATCTCGCCCAGCACGAGGTCAACGTCGCTCGCTACTACATGAAGCGCGGCGCCTATATGGCGGCGGCGAATCGCAGCAACTATGTAATCGAGCACTTCCAGCGCACGACGGCGGTTGAGCAAGCACTGGAGGTCTTGGTGGATGCGTACCGCGCGTTGGGAAAGGATGCGCTGGCGAAGGACGCGCAACGCGTTCTCGACCTCAATCGAAAGGAGGGACGTTTCGTCTCGGACGGGCCCAAGCCGAGCGAGATCAGCCTGGGGCGGAAACTTTGGGACTATCTCAGCCTCGACGAGAACTAGACGCGTCCCTATCCGCTAGGACTGCCGTCAGCAAGAGCAGTTAGCGATCCGTCCGGCGACTTGTCGCACAGCGGCAACGAGCCAACGGGTCTCGTTGGAGACCCCTATCGTTGGGGTCAGATAGCCGCCTCGTTTTCCTCGCCGGTGCGAATGCGCACTACATGCGACACGTCGGACACGAAAATCTTCCCGTCACCGATCTTGCCCGTGCGCGCCGCACCCGTGATGGCTGCGACGCAGGCATCCATCTGCTCGTCGGCGACGACCAGCTCGATCTTTACCTTGGGCAGGAAGTCGACCACGTACTCGGCACCGCGATAGAGCTCGGTGTGGCCCTTTTGACGGCCGAAGCCTTTGACCTCAATCGCGGTCATCCCCGTGATCCCCGCCGCCGACAGCGCCTCGCGCACGTCGTCCAGCTTAAAGGGTTTGATGATTGCCTCGACCTTCTTCATTCAACTGTCTCCGTTCGGACCCGCATTGAGGCTAGGAGTATAGGTTCAGGGCACACAGAAAAACAGACGCATCCCGCTCCAGTCCGTAAAGCTGGGAATCGCGACAAAACAAAACAATAGGACAGCGGCCGTGCGACGCCGTCAAAAGCCGTTGGTAATGGGGTAGCGACGATCGCGACCAAAGGCACGCCGGGAGATTCGCACCCCGGGTGGTGCCTGGCGGCGCTTGTACTCGTTGCGATCGACCAGGCGGGTGACGCGTCGCACCACGTCCTCCGCAAATCCCTGCTCGACGATCGCCCCGATGCCGTGGTCCTCTTCGATATAGAGCCGCAGAATCGGGTCGAGGATCTCGTACGGGGGCAGGCTGTCCTGGTCGGTCTGATCGGGCCTCAGCTCGGCTGACGGGGCGCGGGTCAGGACCCGCTCGGGGATGATCGGCGCAACGCGGTTGCGGTAGCTCGCCAGACGGTAGACCAGGGTCTTGGGCACATCCTTGATCGGGGCGAAGCCGCCGGCCATGTCGCCGTAGAGTGTCGCGTAGCCCACCGCCATCTCGCTCTTGTTGCCGGTGGTCAGCAGCATGCGTCCGCGCTTGTTGCTCAACGCCATCAATAGGATCCCGCGGCAGCGGGCCTGGATGTTCTCCTCGGTGACATCCGCGGGAAGCCCGGCGAAGACGGGCGCCAACATCCCCAGAAATGCGTTGAATGCCGGCTCGATGGGCACGACCTGCGTGGCGACGCCAAGGCGCCGTGCCTGCTCGAGCGCATCCTCGTTGCTGATTTCGGCGGTATAGCGGGACGGCATCAGCACCGCCTCGACGCGGTCCGGGCCCAACGCGTCCACTGCAATCGCCAGTGTCAGCGCCGAATCGACACCGCCGGACAGACCCAGAACGGCGCCGTCGAAGCCGTTCTTGCGCACGTAGTCGCGCACGCCCAAGACCAGCGCCCCGTACAATGTCTCCTCCTCGTCCATGCTGCCGGCGCCGGCACTGCCGGGCGCCGCAAGCGGGTTGTCCGCGTCGTCCAGCTCCACGATTAGGTCGGCCGATTCAAACAACGGCGCTCGGGCAACCACCCCGCCCGCACGGCTCACGACGAACGATCCACCGTCGAACACCAGCTCATCCTGCCCACCCACAAGATTCGCATAGATGATCGGCAGGTCGTGCTCGGTGGCGCGTCGGGCGAGCAACGCCTCGCGTTCCGCGACCTTGCCCGCGTGAAACGGCGAGGCGTTGATGTTGACCAGCACCCGGGCGCCCGCCTCCACCGCTTGCGCCGTCGGGCCTTCCTGCCAAATGTCCTCGCACACGCTAAGACCAATGCGTATGCCTCGATGCTCGAACACCGTCGGCGCGCCACCCGCCTGGAAGTAGCGCTTCTCGTCGAACACGCTGTAATTGGGCAGATGTTGCTTGGCGTACTCGGCGATGACCGATCCGTCGCGTATCACGCCGGCGACGTTGAACAGCCCGCCGACCGCGGCGCGCGGATAGCCCAGGATCAGCGTGATGCCGTGCGCCCGCGTGCAGATCTGCCCGATGGCGGACTCTACCCGCTGCTGCAGCTCGGGCCGCAGCAGCAGGTCTTCGGGTGGATAGCCGGTCAAGGTGAGCTCCGGAAACACCACCAGATCCGCCCCCGCCCGGCGCGCCCGGGCGGCGGCCTCGATGACCAGCTCGGCGTTGCCGTCGACGTCCCCCACCAGGAGGTTGATCTGGGCAATATGAATACGGCAACCCATCTTGA
>JBGSTR010000343.1:0-2640 GCA_041736365.1 Chromatiaceae bacterium
GATGCCCCTGCGGTCCCGGCGGCGGGGGGATGACCGTGCTTGGGTTCGCCGCGGTTCCCGGAGTCGGGCGTATCCCGCGTCGCGGGTCCAGCGGCTTCGTTGCGGCCGGTAACGGGGAATTCCGTTACTGATTGAGAAACCGCTCGCTCGGCGTTGTCCTCGATTCGTTTCCATCTACGTGTTCGCGGCAAATGCCGCCCGCTGCCCCGGAGTTGTTCATGCATCGTGTAACCATTGTCGGGTCCGGCTTCGGCTCGCTTACCGCGATTCGGGCCTTGCGCGCGACCGGGGTCGACGCCGAGATCCTCGTGGTGAGCCCCAAGGCGGAATTCGTCTACTACCCGGGACTCATCTGGATCCCGTCGGGGCTGCGCCGCGGCGAGGACCTGCGCATCGACCTGCGTGCGTTCTTCGAGCGCAAGCGGGTCACGCACCTCGCGGCCGAGGCGACCGGTCTCAAGGATGGGGGTCGCACACTCGAGACCAGCGACGGCCCGCTCCACAACGACGGCCTGATCATCGCCAGCGGCGGGCGGTTCATCAAAAAGCTGCCGGGCATCGAGCACGCGATCACCCCCTGCGAGGGCATCGCCGCCGCTGAAGCCATCCGCGACCGGGTCAAACAGATGGACGGCGGCAGCATCGCCATGGGCTTCGCGGGCAACCCGAACGAGCCCAGCTCGATGCGCGGGGGCCCAATATTCGAGTTTCTGTTCGGCATGGACCAACAGCTCCGCAAGGAAGGGCGGCGCGATCGCTTTCGGCTCACCTTTTTCACGCCCGCCGAGCGCCCCGGCAACCGGCTCGGCCCCAAGGCGGTCGACGGCCTGCTGGCGGAGATGAAGCGGCGCGGAATCGAGACCCACTTGGGCCACAAGCTCAAGGGATTCACGGAGCGCAACGTGACGACCGAAGGCGGGGAGTTTGCCGCCGACCTGATCGTCTTCATGCCGGGTATGACCGGCAATGCCTGGTTCGACAATACGGATCTCCCGCGATCCCCGGGCGGGCTGCTTCAGGCCGACGCCCAGTGCCGCGTCCCGGGCTTCGAGCGGGTCTATGTGGCGGGCGACTCGGGCAGTTTCCCCGGACCGGAGTGGATGCCCAAGCAGGCTCATATGGCGGACCTTCAGGCGACCGCGGCGGCGCGTAATCTGGTCGCCGAGCTGCGCGGCCAGCAGCCGACCGAGACCTTCAAGGTGGAGCTGATCTGTATCGTCGACGCCAACAACACCGGCATGCTGGTGTCGCGCACCGAGAAGCGCAACATGATGCTGCCCTCGATGCGCGCCTTCCACTGGATGAAGCGCGGTTTCGAGTGGTGGTATCTGCGCCAGTACCGCTGAGTATCAATCCCGGACCGGCATCTGCCGCGGTCGCCTTCAGCTTGACGCCAGCCGCAGGATTAAGCCGTATCCGGCTCCGGCGGCGAGCGCAATGCACCCCGCGGTGAGGCCGAAGACCTGCCATCGCAGGCTGGCGGTAAGCTCCTGCTCGCTACGTGTGGAGATCAGGTAAGGCTGGCGCGGATCGCCCGGGTCGAGCACCCGGGAAAGCGCCGGCATGCGGATCAGCCGGTCCTCGGAATGGGCTGCGAGGTCCGCCGCTTCCCGCCGCGCGCGCTCCCACTCCGCCACGCTGACCTCACCATCGCCGTCCCGGTCGATCTGCTGCATCCGCCCCGGATCGCGCTTCCATACTTGCAAAAGCGCGCGCTCCAGGCGCTCGCGCTCCTCTTGCCCCCGCCGCGGGGTCTCGAAGCGACCGAGCAGGTAGATCGGATCACCGACCTGGATGCGTTCTTCGGTGAACCGATAGCGGTTGCCGATGCCGATGCCGAGCCATCCCGCGTCTAGCCATCCCCGGGCACCGTTGCGACTGCTCTGATCCTCGCGATCGCCGAACCAACGCTGCCGCCGACACAGCGGCATGTGGGCACCGGCGGGATACACCAGACAGCGCCCGCTGACGTCTTCGAGAACGAAGGGCTCGTCCGAGGTGCCCTCTTTGACCGTGACCCATCGATGATTGCGACCGGAGCTCCTGCGTTTCTCCACTCGGAAGCGGAACCAGGCGCAAGGCGTTTTCGTGAGCGGGGCGGCGATGGCGGCGCCCTGCGACCGGGCGATGCCGCTCAGCTCGAGGTAGCCCTGGGATGCGGTGCGAATGCGTGCGGTTGGGGTGTCCGCAATCAGGCGCAGACGCCAGAAGGCGGCGATGGCGCGGCGCAGCATCCAGATCGCGCCGGCCAGCAGCGCGGCGGTGAAGAGCCAATACTCCGACGCCGGCATGCCCGCGATCATCGCGCGGACCCCACCGGCGCTCATCAGCGAAACAGGGTCTTGAGATCCACGTCCACGCGCGCCGCGGGAAACTCCAGCAGATCGAAGGGCCGCGCGCCCATCGTCCGCGCAACCAGCACGTCCGGAAGCTGCTCGATGCGCACGTTGTTGAGGTTGACGCTCTCGTTGTAGAGCTCGCGGCGGTCCGCAATGGTCTCCTCAAGCCGCGATACGCGCTCCGCGAGGTGGCGGAAGCTCACGTCGGCCTTGAGCAGCGGGTAGTCCTCTGCAAGGGCGAACAGCTTTCCCAACCCGGCGCGCATCTGTGACTCCGCGTTGCCGAGCGCGCCCACGTCGC
>JBGSTR010000388.1:0-6444 GCA_041736365.1 Chromatiaceae bacterium
CTGGGTCTGCGGGGCGCGAACGCCAGCGCGGTGGTCGGCGCCGTGCAGGCCAAGCTCGACGAGCTGGCGAGTGCGCTGCCGGAGGGCGTGGAGATCCATGTCTTCTACAACCGCGGCGTGCTGGTACAGAAGGCCGTGAGCACCGTGTCCGAGGCGTTGGGCGAGGCCATCATACTGGTCCTGGTGCTGCTGATGCTGTTCCTGGGCGACCTGCGCGCGGCCCTGACCGTGGCCTTGATCCTCCCGTTGGCGGCGCTCTCCACATTCATCCTGATGCACCAGTTCGGACTTTCGGCGAACCTGATGTCCTTGGGCGGTCTGGCGATTGCCATCGGCATGTTGGTCGACGCGGCGGTGGTGGTGGTGGAGAACATCGTTACCCAGCTCGCACACGGCGCGGGTGGTCGGCTACCGAGATTGCATCTGATCTACCGCGCGACCCGCGAGGTGTCGGTGCCGGTGGCGTCCGGCATCCTCATCATCATCATCGTGTTTCTGCCGCTGCTCACGCTCCAGGGGTTGGAGGGCAAGCTGTTCGTGCCCGTGGCGCTGACCATCGTGTTTGCGCTCGCCAGCTCACTGCTGTTGTCGCTGACCGTCATTCCGGTGCTGGCGTCGTTTCTGCTCGGCAAGGCCTCTCACGACGACCCCTGGCTGGTGCGGATGATGGTGCGTCTGTATATGCCGCTCCTCGACTGGGCCCTGCGACGTCAGTGGCTGGTGATCCTGGTGGCATTGGCGCTGCTGGTCGGCGCCGGATATCTGTACACCCGCATCGGCAAGGCGTTCATGCCGACCATGGACGAGGGTGACCTGATCGTGCAGCTCGAGAAGCTGCCGTCGATCAACCTGGCGGAATCCACGGCAATTGATCTGCGGGTCCAGAAGGCGATTCTGGCCGAGGTACCGGAGGTCGCCGCGGTGATTGCCCGCACCGGCTCCGACGAGCTCGGGCTCGACCCCATGGGCCTAAACCAAACCGATAGCTTCCTGGTCCTCAAACCGCAAGAGGAGTGGCGATTCAAGACGAAGGATGAGCTTACGGACGCCATCCGCGTGGTCCTCGAGCGTTTCCCGGGCGTGGACTATGCGTTTACCCAGCCGATTGAGATGCGGGTCTCGGAGATGCTCACCGGCGTACGCGGCGATCTGGCGGTGAAGATCTTCGGCGGCGACCAGGACCAGCTCAACCGCGCGGCGGAGGACATCGTCACCGTGCTGAAGGGAATCCCGGGCGCACAGGACGTCTATACCGCGCGCAACGAGGGCGCCCAATACCTGAACCTGGTGGTGGATCGGCTTGAGGCGGGACGTCTCGGAATCGACGGCGACGCGCTGGCCGCCCTGTTGCGGGCTCAGGTGGAAGGCCTGCCCGTCGGTACGGTCTATCTTGAGGGCAAGCGCCGGCCGGTCGTGGTGCGCGGACCCGATGCGACCCGCAACTCGCCATCGCGTTTCGCCGGATTGCAGGTCGCATTGCCGGACGGCCGTTCCGTACCGCTCAGCAGCCTAGTGCGGATGGAGCGCATCGAAGGGCCGGTGGCGCTCACCCGCGAGCGCGGCACGCGCATGGCGGTGGCGATCGCAAACGTGGGCGGCCGGGACTTGGTCGGTTTCGTCGAGGAGGCTAGGCAGGCGGTCGCGGATCAGGTGAAGCTGCCGCCCGGCTACTGGCTGGAGTGGGGCGGCGAGTTCGAGAACCAACAGCGCGCCGCGGCGCGATTGGCGATGGTCGTTCCGGTCGCGCTCGGGTTGATCTTTCTGGTCCTGTTCTCCACCTTCGGCTCGGTCAAGCAGGCGGCGCTGGTGCTTTCCAACGTACCCTTCGCCCTAATCGGCGGCATCGCCGGCCTGGCGATCACCGGTGAATACCTGTCGGTCCCGGCGTCCGTGGGTTTCATTGCGCTGCTCGGCATCGCGGTGCTCAACGGCGTGGTCATGGTGACCTATTTCAATCAGCTCCAGTCACTCGGACGGCCGATGGCGGAGGTGGTGGTGGAGGGCGCCCGGCGCCGCTTGCGCCCGGTGCTGATGACCGCGAACATCGCGGCGTTCGGCCTGGTGCCGTTGCTGTTCGCGACCGGGCCCGGCTCCGAGATCCAGCGTCCGCTGGCGATCGTCGTCATTGGCGGATTGCTGTCATCCACGGCGCTGACGCTGTTTCTGCTCCCGATCCTCTACCGTCGCTTCGGGCGGCTCGACTAATCGGCGGACGCTGCCGGGCGGATGAGGCTGGGAGTGCATCGGGCGGGCGCGACAAGAGGTGCTGGATCAAGGCGATGCAAGAATATCTTCTGCAATTGATCGTGTCCCCCAAGATCGAGGATGCGGTGGCCGAATGGCTGCTCGAGCGCGAGGACGTTCCCGGGTTCTCCAGTGCGCCGGTGTCGGGCCATGGATCCTCCGAGCACTCGATGACCCTCGCCGAGCAGGTCGCGGGGCGCAGTCGTCGCGTCATGTTCTTTACCCACCTCCCGGAGGCTACCGCTCGTTCCGTGCTTGCGGGTCTACGCGAGTCCTTCAAGGGCGGCGGCCTGCACTTCTGGCTGGTGCCCGTGGGGGAGTTTGGGCACATCGACTGAAGGCGGGCAGGAACCGTGACTTCCTTTTGAGTCCTCCACCCGTTTCGGTAGCGGGCTGGATTCGCAAGTAGGCGAAGTTTCCCGTCGCTTCGGCGTCCCCCGAGACCGAAGGGTTTGGCAGCCGTTTACTCGGCGAGAGATCTTCGGCCGCACATTCGTAGCCTCGTAGACGAACTGCCGAGCGTTGGTTTATTTCAGCCCTTCGCTGGGGATTTGCCCCGGCCGCTCGGTGTCCGAGCTTGCCTAGCCGCCCCGCCCAAGGCCGCACACCGAAGTTCCGACGACCCGCGGAGCTCGGATCGAGTCTTGCAGCCAAGACGATGGACCTCGCGATGCGCACGACATCTCGTCGTTTGCGGACGGCTCGGCTCGCGGAGAGGAGGAGCGAATGTTCAGACTAAAAAGCGGTACTTGGGTATTGGTCGCCGACGGCGAAAAGGCTCTGATTATGGAGAATCGCGGTAGCGCGGCGGAGCCCCGGCTCAGCGTGCGGCGCAAGGAGACGCAGGTGAACCCACCGGATCGGGAGCAGGCAACCGACCGCCCCGGACGGATGCCCGACGGGCCGAGCGTGCATCGGTCGGCAGTCGACGAGACCGACTGGCACGAGCTTGAAAAGGAGCGTTTCGCGAGCGATCTCGCGGAGCTTCTTTACAAGCAGGCGCATCACGGGGCTTTCGACGGTATCGTGCTGGTCGCAGGGCCGCAGATCCTGGGTCAAATCCGCGAGAAGCTACATCCGGAGGTAGTCGATCGGGTAATCGCAGAGGTCCCGAAGGTGCTCACCAACCACACCACGGATGAGATCGAGCGGCTGGTGCTCGACAGCCTAAACGAGCAAGAGCAGTAGGCAACGGGCGGGCGGCAGGGGGTCCTTGCGAGTCCGCCGCAACTGCTTGCAGCCGGCGCGCATCAGTGACCGAACTTACGGCCTGGTGGCTGGAGGCTTACCGAATCTCACCGGCCGTCGTAGCTTCAAGCCGCGGCGCGCGCGTTGCCGGGCCACGCCGAGAGCATGGTGTCGAACATTAGCGCGGCTCCGTTGGTGGCTTGATTGAAGGGGAGCGTCCATAGATCGAACCAGGCGTCCAGGACCGGGCGCGGATCGTAGGGCCAAGTCGGCTCCGGCGCGGCTGCGATCGGCGGGAGCTGCCAGTCGAGCTCCAAGGCGCCGTCGCCGAGCCAATGGACTTGGCCCCCGAGCCGCTCCGTCAAAGCGCGCATGCGCGTGTTCTCCGTCAGCGTCAGGCTGCGGAAGCGCTTGATCCCGCGTGCTACGGCGCGCTCACCCAGCATCCGGAGCAGGGTCGTTCCGAGGCCTAATCCCTGCACCTCGTCGAGCACGGCAATGGACATTTCCGCCGCATCGGGCTCGCCGCTGAGCCTCAGGC
Organism: Chromatiaceae bacterium; assembly: GCA_041736365.1. Taxonomy (GTDB): domain Bacteria; phylum Pseudomonadota; class Gammaproteobacteria; order Chromatiales; family Chromatiaceae; genus JBGSTR01. The sequence goes on from JBGSTR010000388.1 coordinate 3,974, forward strand.
AACGTGCGGCACCAACGGCCTCGGACTCGATCCCGCAGCGGTCGAGCCGCACGGCGATTAATGCGATGTGATCGAGATCGTCCGGAGTCGATAAGTGCTCAAGCTCTCGGGCAGCCAAAACTTGCTTCGCGGCGAAAAAGCGCTGTCGCCGGGATTCGGGGGACATTCTTTCGAAGCACCTGCCGACGAGGGCACGGTCGCCGGGGACAATTGGCCGGATGAGATACCTGGACCCGTCGGGGAGGTATGCCCGTGCGGTCGAATCGACACTGTAGACAATCGGATGGGGCATTGCTGTACCTTAACCACACGGCACGTGCCGGCCGAGAATCGATCCTCGGCAGGCGTTCCTGCCGCGGGCGAGCCGAGACTGCTCGGGTCTCGATGCTGCACTGCAACATAATGGAGGTCCGCAACCGCGGTTTCAACGTATTTCGGTGGATTGTCGCGCGGTGGCGGCTTCCCCGGGTCTAGGACGGCCGTGGGGGGTGCTTGTAAAGTCCCTACGGGGGAGGTACTTTGCCGCTTTCGCGGCGACCTCACGCCAGCCTCTCGCCCGGTCATACCGGAAATCGAGGTCAGCAAGGGATGCGCTATCTATAGCTAGAGAAACGCTATTTAAAGCGTTTCCCGTCCGGGCCATATCCGGCTCGGGACCCTCATACATGCGTCGTTGTAGACGGAGGACGCGATGGTGAAATTCGACCAATTGCACGAACAGAATCACAAGATCACGGAGCTCTCGAACGTATTTCAGTATCTGATTCGCGAGCGCGCGATGTGCGATACCGAGTGCGCCCGAACCCTTTTTGCGGAATACACGACCAAGGTTCGCGAGCACATCGAAATCGTCGACCAGCTCTGCGGAAAGCTGATCTCGAACCCCGAGCAGTCGGCTCGCAATACCGCGAAGGGGTTTCTCTCCGGGTCTTCGGAGATCAAGCGCATCTTCGCCGGTTATCTAAAGGACTGGTGTGCGGGCACTGGAGCCTGCAAGGAGCTAGCGATTCGCGATCACGCCGCGTTCGTAACCGATACCGACCAGATGTTTTCACTGGTGTTGGACCGGATCCAACGGGAAACCGAGCATCTCTATCCGCTAATCCGCAAGCTCGAGAGCGCGCGGCCATCCGCCGAAGCCTGATCCCGGCCTGACCTCGGCCGCGCCCCGGCTTGGCGCAAACGCGCTCACGTCTTAATCGGGGCGGCCCGTCCGCTTCGGGGGTGGGCTTGCCGGGTCCGCTCTTTGCGTAACCCGACTGCCCGAACCCCCGTCGCGTCCCGGCTCAATACATATGCTGGCCGCCGTTGATCGAGAGCGTCGACCCGGTGATGAAGTCGGCGTCCTCTCCAACCAGGAACAGCACCGCGCGGGCGATGTCTTCCGGCTTGCCCAGCCGTCCCATCGGGATGGTCTTGATGATCTTCACCAGGATCTCCTGGGGAACCGCGCGCACCATCTCGGTATCCACGTAGCCCGGCGCGATGGCGTTGACGGTGACGTGCTTGGAAGCCAGCTCCAGCGCCAGCGCCTTGGTGAAGCCGTGGATGCCCGACTTGGCCGCGGCATAGTTGACCTGTCCGTACTGACCCGCCTGGCCGTTGACCGACCCGATGTTGACGATGCGCCCGAAGCCGCGCTCGCGCATGCCGCCGACCACGGAATGGCAGGTGTTGAAGCACGAGGATAGGTTGGTCTGTATGACCTTGTTCCAGGTTTCGTAGGTCATCTTTGCGAGCACGCCGTCGCGGGTAATGCCGGCGTTGTTCACCAGGATGTCGATCGGTCCGACCTCCTGCTCGATCTTGGCGACTCCCGCGGTGACGGCGTCGTAGTCGCTGACGTCGAACTTGTAGGCGGGGATTCCGGTGCTTGCGGTGAATTCCTCGGCTGCCTTGTCGTTGCCGCCGTAATTCGCGGCGACCATGCAGCCCGCGTTCTTCAAGGCCACGCTGATCGCCTCGCCGATGCCCCGGGTTCCCCCGGTTACCAGTGCCACTCTGCTCATTGATTCGCTCCTTTGGATTTTGGTGCTTTGGGCGCGGGGAGTGTAACGCCGATCGCGCCGCTAATCCCAGAACCGCGAACGTCGTCACGGGTCTGGTTTCCGCGCGTCGCAGACAACAACTGGATGCACGGGGATTTCTCGATGTGGCCGCGGCACGGATTGACGGCGCCGGGATGGGCTACCATGACCGGACGGGTTGCAACCACGCCCCGGCAATTCCCTGAATTCATGTCTCGATCGCCCTACAACTCACGCCTATTCGCCAGCGTTGCGGTCCTGCTCGGCCTAAGCGGCTGTGGCGAGGATGCCCCGGACGGACGGCTGCTCTCCTGGTACGTCTTCGACGAGCCGTCCGGGGCCTTTGCCGAGGCCGCCGCTCGCTGTAGCGATGCGGCGGGCGGGGCCTACCGAATCGAGATCCGGCCGCTGCCCGCGGACGCCGATCAGCAGCGCGAGCAGCTC
>JBGSTR010000238.1:0-2850 GCA_041736365.1 Chromatiaceae bacterium
GCCCGACAAGTGACCACCGCGATGACGCGTATCGCCGTGGGCAGCTTAACCGGGGGGCTGGCCGGGTTCGTGGGTGGTCTCCTTGGCCTGGGCGGGGGCTTCATCGTGGGACCGATGTTGATGGAGCTTGGCTATGAGCCGCGTCAGGCGGCGGCCACCACCGCCTTCATCGTCACCTTCTCGTCCTTTTCAGGGTTCTTCGGCCACGCGTTGACGGCCTTGCCCGACCTGGGGCTGCTCGCGTTGACCGTGATCGCCGTGGCGGCGGGCTCGCAGCTCGGTGCCTGGTACATGGCGCGCAAGGCGCGCCCATCCTGGGTGCGCGTGGCCTATGGGGTCCTGCTGCTCGGCGTGGCGACCAAGGTCGGGCTGGACCTGATCGCGGGCTCCGAATGATCGAGGTCTGCGCTTGAAGACGTGCGCCTTTACAACGGCGGATGGTCGCACTGGGGTCGTCGAGGGCGAAGCGCCGCTCGGTGGCGAATTCGCGCTTTAACCCTGCCCGGATCCCTCCACGATGATGAAACGCCGGCCGGCGCCGGCCAGCGAGAGGACAAGCCAGACAAATGACAACACATCCTCACGACGTACTCCCACTTGTGGATGGAGGCAAGCTGATCTTCACCCCCTGTCCGGGCACCAAGGGCCCGGGGCTTGCCGAATCGCTCGCGCAGCTTCGACATGCCGGCGCCCACGCCGTAGTCAGCATGACGCCCAGCGACGAGCTGGCGAAGCTTGAGGTAGCGGCCCTGCCCGAGGTAGTCGCCCGGGCCGGTATGCGCTGGTTCCACTGTCCCGTCGAGGACGACGAAGCCCCGGGGCCGGCGTTCGAACAGGCGTGGGCGGCCAATCGCGATGCGGTGTTGGCGATTATGTCACGTCAGGGCGGCATCGCCATCCACTGCCGCGGGGGCTCGGGGCGTACCGGGGTTATGGCGGCGCTGATCCTGCGCGAGTTGGGCATGGACGGCGCGCGGGCCGATGCCTTGGTCAAGGGCCTGCGCCCAAACGCCCTCACGCTGCCGGCGCATACGGACTATTTGGCCGCCCGTGACGGTCAACAACTTGAATAGGAGCAGACACAGCGACGATCACGTGCTGGGCAGCAGTCTTCGGCCTTGCGGCAAGACCTTAAAAAGACTCAATTCAGTCTCATCAAAAAAAACGAGGCATAACAACAGTGCGCTACTCATCTCAGGTCAAGCCGATCAGCTACCTCAAGGCCAACGCGGCGGAGGTGCTTAAGCAGCTCGCCGAGCAGCGTGAGCCGCTGGTCATCACTCAGAACGGTGAGGCCAAGGCGGTTCTGCAGGATGTCGCTTCGTTTGAGGAAACCCAAGAAACACTGGCGCTTCTGAAGATCCTGGCGCTCGGCAACCGGGAAGTCGCGGCCGGCAAGGTCAAGCCGGTAGCGGACGTCATAACTCGCCTGCGTGCGAAGCAACCGATCGCTTAATGGCCGAAGCACCCGGGAGCTTCGGGGTCCTGCTTACCGAAGGGGCGGAGCAGGATTTGGAGGCGATCCGCGACTACATCGCCGACGCCGACTGTCTCGCCAACGCCAACCATGTCCTGGATCAGTTGGCGGAGGTTGTGGAGACCTTGTCGCGGTGTCCCGAACGCGGCATTCATCCCAAGGAGCTGGCCGCGCTGGCATCCGGGAATACCGGCAGACGATGTTCAAGCCGTACCGCGTGATCTACCGCGTGACGGGTATGCAGGTCATCATTTATCTCATCGTCGACGGCCGACGCGAAATGAATTCGGTGCTTGTGCGGAGGCTGCTCGGAGCCTGAACATCCCGGGGACGACTACCCGAAGCTTCACTCGGGAGCTGCACCAGCGGTTGCTGGGCGGACGGGGAAACGGATGAGCTCCTAGAAAAGGTCGGTTTCGACATCGCCGCGTTCCGGCACGTAACGATTCACCACGCCTCATGACCTTCGCGTCGCCCAAATTCTGTTTCTTCGTGCTGATTCTCCGCCGTCACGGCCGCCAATAGCTCGTCCAGCTTTGGCTCCCGAACCCGTGGCCGCAGCCGAATGGTCCCCTCCGCCACCTCGATTTCCATCTCGTCCTGCTCCCGGATGCCTACCTGATCGGCAAACGCCTTGGGAATGCGCACTGCCAGACTGTTGCCCCATCGCTGCGACTTGTCACGCATGAGCTAACCTCCGCCAATGTTTCTGCGTTGTCGATACGATCCTGTACCAAGATACAGGCAAAGAACGTGACGTGCGGCGAGGTAAGTGCTCCGATCAGAAGTCGGATCGATGCGGGACAAGCGGCTTCGGATGCCACCCGGCAGCCGGTATCGCGGCTGACAAGACGGCGAAACCGACGTCAATCGCGCCAAATTTCGCACAGAGCCGTACACTGCCCCGATGCGCACCGTGAAGATTTCATTGTCCGACGGCCTCAAGTCCTTCGTCGACGAGCAGGTTGGTCAGCGCGGCTTCGGCACCAGCAGCGAATACATTCGCGCGTTGATCCGCAAGGATCAAGATCGGATGCAATTGCGTGAGCTGCTGTTGACGGGCGCTGCCTCCGTTCCGACGACGCCGGCCGACGAGACCTATTTCGATGGACCGCGCGCGCGGGTGCGCAATAAGGTCAAGCCCGGCGCCCGAGATTGAGGGTCAAGCCGTAACCTCGCGTGAACAAGCGAGCCGGGGTGAGCGCGGGTTTAGGTTTGGCTCTCGAATCCAAATGTTACGGCGAACCCATTAGCGGCCAACAGGCTGAGGTCTCGGGCGGCACGCTGGAGGTCGCGGCGACGATCGCACCGGGCGAGGGCATCGTCGAGCGCGGACAAGAGTGCCGCGCCGGCGAGACGCTGCTGCCGGCCGG
>JBGSTR010000433.1:0-1539 GCA_041736365.1 Chromatiaceae bacterium
GCGATGTCCGGCCTCAAGCAGTAGCACTCAAGCCGGCCCCTTCCGGCTCCGGCGACGGCGGGGACGAGCGGCGGGCGGTTTCTCGGCAGGCGCGGCGGGCTGGGACAGCACGAAATCGATCTTGCGATCGTCCAGATTGACCGCCGCGACCTGAACCCGCAGCCGATCGCCGAGACGGTAGACCGTGCCGGTGCGCTCGCCTTGCAGGCGATGGCCGATGGGATCGAAGTGGTAGTAGTCGTTGTCCAGCGCGGTGATGTGCACCAAGCCGTCGATGTGAAACTCGCTCAGCTCGACGAAGAGACCGAACGAGTTGACGCTGGTGACGATCCCGTCGTACTGCTCGCCCAGCTTGTCCTGCATGAACTCGCACTTGAGCCAGTCGTTGGCGTCGCGCGTGGCCTCGTCGGCGCGCCGCTCGGTGCCGGAGCAGTGCTCGCCGAACTGCTGCAGGTCCGACTTGGTGTAGTCCAGATCGGCCGCGGAGCCGCCACCGAGCAGGTGCTTGATGATGCGGTGCACGACCAGGTCGGGGTAGCGCCGAATCGGCGAGGTGAAGTGGGTGTAGGCGGGATAGGCCAGCCCGAAGTGTCCCACGTTGTCGGAGCTGTACATGGCCTGCTGCATGGAGCGCAGCAGCACGGTCTGGATCAGATGGCGATCCGGTCGGCCCTTCACCTCATCGAGCAATTGCGCATAGTCGGCCGCGGTCGGCTTGGCGCCACCCGGCAGGCGCAGCGCCAGCTCACCGAGGAATTCACGCAGATCGCTGAGCTTCTCGTCGTTGGGAACCGCGTGGATGCGATAGAGCGCCGGGACTTTCTTGCGCTCGAAGAAGCGGGCGGCGGCCACGTTGGCGGCCAGCATGCACTCCTCGATGATGCGGTGGGCGTCGTTGCGCACCACCGGAACCACGGCCGCGATCCGGCCCTGATCGTCGAATTCGAACTTGGTCTCGGTGGTATCGAAATCGATCGCACCGCGTTGCGCTCGCGCGCCGTGAAGGACGCCGTACAGGGCATAGAGCTCGGTGAGATGGGGCAGCAGCTCCGCATGTCGGGCGCTCAGCTCCGGCTCGGAGTCGACGACCATGGCCGCGACCTCGTCGTAGGTCAGGCGCGCCGCCGAGCGCATCACCGCCTCAAAGAACCGCGAGCGCGTAACCTTCCCCTCCTTGTCTACGTACAGCTCGGCGACCATACACAGCCGATCTACCCGCGGATTCAAGGAGCACAGGCCGTTGGACAGCACCTCCGGCAGCATCGGGATCACCCGATCCGGGAAATAAACCGAGTTGCCGCGTTCATAGGCCTCGCGGTCGAGCGCCGTCTCCGGGGCAACGTAGCTGGAGACATCGGCGATGCACACCAAGAGCTTCCAGCCCTTGGGCTTGCGCTCGCAGTAGACCGCGTCGTCGAAATCCCGGGCGTCGGAGCCGTCGATGGTCACCAGCGGCAGGGCGCGCAGATCCGTTCTGCCCGCCTTCGCCGCCTCCGGCACCTCCGCGGCGAGTCCGGCGACCTCGGCCTGCACCGCTTC
>JBGSTR010000445.1:0-1505 GCA_041736365.1 Chromatiaceae bacterium
GCTCCAGAAAGGCTCGGCGATTGCTGATGCCGGTGAGCGCGTCCGTCGTCGCCAGACGCGTAAGCAGCACCTGTATGCGCCGCCGCTCGGACAGCTCCAACGCGAGAAACCGCCAGGTCAGCAGCACCACCGCCACCACCACCGCACCCAGCGGCAGCAGCAGCAGCATCAGCAGCGAACGGGCCTTTGTGGATTGAGGCCAAACCAGGGCGGCGATCGCGATCCCGCGTGGATCCTCGAGGAGTATCCACGACTCGGCGGTGGCGGTGTCCGCCCCGACCAGACCTAGGCCCTCGATGTGAAAGAGCGCACCGAGGTTGGCGAGCAAGCCGGTGTCCAGGCGTTGACCGAGCAGTAGCACAGCGCCATCCGGTGGCCCGTGCGTGGCCTCCTCGTCGACGAAGGCACTCACCGCCACCAGATAGGGTCGATCGCGAAACATCAGGTAACCCGTGAACGCCTTGGGCGCGCTCCCCGCCGCTTGGCGTGCGGCGTTGACCAGCGGGCGAGCACCGCTGTCGAAGAGCTCCCTCGCCCGGGGATGGGCCTCTTGCCCGTCGACAAAGGCAATGACGATCCGCTCGTCGCGGTCGAGCACCAGAGACAGGGTGATGTCGTAGTCGTCGTGCAGATAGCTGCCGATATTGTCGTCGGCCCACTCCGGGTCCAGGGTCTGAACCAGGTTGTGGATGGCCTCATCCCACCAGGTCTGGTCCCGCGCCAGTTGTGCCAATCGGCCCGCCTCCAACGTCAGACCGGCCTCCACCATCTGCAGCGTCGTCGCTCGATCCTGTCGATCCAGGGTGACGGCCGCGAACAGCACCAATGCGCCGATGGTGACCAGACTCAGGGTCAGCGCCAACAGGATCGGGACCAACGCGTGCCTGACCCGCACCGACTCGACGACAAGCGACGACGCCGTCCTCTCTGTCTGCTCCAGATCGTTCATTCCCTTGTCTCGGTTGCGTCTCGACGGGTGGATGGCAACCTACCCAAACGGGGGTTGTTTGCCCTTCTCCGCCACGAGTATGCCGGAGGTAGGACCGTCGCGTTTGGAGCCCGCGCACGAAACGACGCAACCCATGCCGGACGGAGCTCAGGATAGGAAAGATCCAGGGTCACCATTCAGCTGACCCCGACCTTCGGTCGCTGCCTTCGAGCTACTTGCCCGCAACCTCAAGCAGCGCCTTCGGGTTGGTGCGAGCGATGGTCAACAACGTGCGCGCAGCACCACTCGGCTGCTTGCGACCCTGCTCCCACCCCTGCAGCGTGCGCACCGACACGCCGAGCAAGGCCGCGAACTCACTTTGGGACAGGCCAGTCTTCTCACGCGCATCCCTCGCTGGGCTATAGGCGACACGCACCGTGCCAGCCTTCATTTCGCGGACGGACTGAAGCAGTTCGGCGCCAAGATCGCGGTGGGCCTCGAACTTGGCAAGGTCCATGGGGGACAGAGGTTTAGTCTTCGAGGGCACGACGGATCTCCTTGAGCACAGCTCCGGTGA
>JBGSTR010000462.1:0-2009 GCA_041736365.1 Chromatiaceae bacterium
CGACAGCTTGCGGCGCTGGCGCACGGGGCCGGTCTCGCTCTCGGGAACCATCAGCTTGCCGTCGCGGTAGATGCGGCCGACCGGTGCGTCTCCAATGATGCGCGCCTTGCCGGGAGCGAGGCGCACGATCGCGCCGTCTTCGGCGATCAGCACGTCCTTGACGCCACAGGATTCCGCGATCTTGGCGTTCTCGCGCAGGTGGCGCGGTTCGCCGTGCATGGGGATCACCAGTTCGGGCTTGGTCAGGGCATAGAGCTTGCGCAACTCCCCGCGCCGGGGATGGCCGGTCACGTGCACCAGCGCGTCGGCGTCGGTCAGCACATCGCAGCCCATCCGGGACAGGTTGTTCTGGATGTGGCCGACGACCTTCTCGTTGCCGGGGATCGCGCGCGAGGAGAAGATGACGAGATCGCCCTTGGAGAGCTTGATGTCGGGATGCTCATTGTCGGCGATGCGGGCAATCGCCGCGCGAGGCTCGCCCTGGGTGCCGGTGCAGAGCACGACGATGTCGCGGCGCTCCAGGTAGGAGAACTCCTCCTGGTCGAGATACTTGAAGTCCTTGGGCAGATGCCCGGTATCGATCGCCACCTCGATGATCCGGTGCAGCGCGCGACCGGCAACCACCAGATGCCGTCCGCACGCGCGCGCGGCATCGGCAACCGCCTTCACGCGCCCGACATTGGAGGCGAACGTCGTCACGGCCACGCGATAGGGTGCGGCCTTGATGATCTCGGTGAGCGAGCGGGCCACGTCGCTTTCAGACGGCGACACACCTTCGCGGATCGCGTTGGTCGAATCGCAGATGACCGCGCGGATACCCTCCTCGCCCAGTGCGGCGAGCTTGGCCTCGTCGGTCTGGCGGCCGACGACCGGCTCGGGGTCGAGCTTCCAGTCGCTCGTATGCAGCACGAGACCGGCCGGCGTGCGGATGGCCAGCGCCGAGACTTCCGGGATGGAGTGGGCCATGTCGACCAACTCGATATCGAACACCCCCGCCTGGAAGCGCGAGCCGAGCGCCACCTCGCGCAGGTCCGGCTTCACCTTGCCGCCGAACTCTCCCAGCTTAGCCTTGAGCATGCCGAGCGTGAACGGCGTCGCATAGATCGGCACACGCAGTTTCGGATACAGCTCGATGACGGCGCCGATATGGTCCTCGTGCGCGTGCGTGATGACGAGCCCCTGCAGGTTCGCCCGCTGCTCGGCGATGAAGCGGATATCGGGCAGGATGACGTCCACCCCCGGCTCGCTCTCGTGGGGAAAGGTGATGCCGAGATCGACCATCAGCCACTGCCGGTTCTTGGCCGGGCCGTACCCATAAAGATAGGTGTTCATCCCGATCTCGCCGAGCCCGCCGAGGGCAACCATGACGAGTTCATCGGCTTCGTTGGGCGTCTGTTGCGCCATTATCCTGGTTCTCTTTCTTGTTCAATGGGGTGCCACCCGAAGCGCACCCTCTCGACCTTCCCCGCACTCAGCGAAGGTGTCAGATCATCTCGACGTCGCCGAATGTAATAGCGCGCGTCACTCCCGCCTCGTCCGTGACGAGGAAACCTCCGAGCGGACATATACCCGCAAAAACCCCTCTGATGGGCGCCGTGTTGCCGCGCACCTCGACAGGTTGGCCAAGCGGCCCGCATGCGGCGAGCCAATCGACCCTGATCTTAGCGAACCCGGCGCCCGACTGCCACTGATGAAGCCGCTCAATCAGCCTCGAATCGAGTTCAGCGAGCAGGGCGTCCGCCGTGGCGGCAACTCCGTGGCTCGCCAGCGCGGCAACCGGACGGTCGAGGCCTTCAGGCGCCGAGACGACGTTGACCCCGAACCCGATCACGACGGCCTGCCCGCCGGAGCGCGCGCGCGTGGTTTCCACCAGAATACCCGCGCACTTGGCCTTCTCGATCATCAGGTCGTTGGGCCATTTGAGCCGCAGCCCCGGTGCAGCCTCCGCAGGCGCTAACCCCCGAACCGCATCGTGCAGGGCAAGACCGGCGACCAGCGCCAGTTGGCCG
>JBGSTR010000476.1:0-5519 GCA_041736365.1 Chromatiaceae bacterium
GTCACCCAACCGGTCGCCGAACCCGTAGCGGAAACGGTCGCCCAGCCCACGAAGCCGGTTGCCGAGCCCGTGACGCAAGCCGCGGTCGAACCGATCGCGGTGCCGGAGGCTCCTCCGGTAGTGGCCCAACCGACGGTGGAGCCAGTCATCGAACCGGTTGTCGAACCCGTGACGGAGCCGGTCGCCGAACCGGCCGCCGAGCTAAGCGTTCAGCCAATCCCGATCCCACCAGACAATCGATCGCCCGAAGCCCCGGCCCCGGCCCCGGATAGCGCTGGCCCGACGGATTTGGTGGCGTTATCGTCTCAGCTCGATCAAATCGGGCTCGCGCCATCCATGAGCGACGGACGCATTCGTCTGAATCTCCAAGAGGACGTTCCTTTTGAGTTCGACAGCGCCAGCTTGCCGAGCGCGGCGCAACCTGTCCTCGAGCGCTTGGCGACGCTGCTCGGCAACTATGGAGACACTCGCGTGCGCGTAATAGGCCACACCGATAGCCTCGGCAACAGCGGCTACAATCAGCGGCTCTCGCTACGGCGGGCCCAGGCCGTGAGCCGGTACTTGACCGAGCAGGGTGTAGATCCGCAGCGGCTGTCCGCCGTCGGCATGGGCGAGCAGCAACCCCTCGCGGATCAAGGCGGCCAGCAGCTGAGCCGCCAGGAGGCACGCCTCAGGGACCGCCGAATCGAGATCTTGATCGAGCCAAAATGATCGTCGCGGCCAGGTTCGGCCGATCGGATCCGGTCGCCGCGAATCCGCAAGCCAGCAACGCGGTCTCAATGCCGCGAAAGTGCGAGTAGTTTCTATGGCGAAAGCGTTTCTGTCGCAGTTGGGGAAGGCGCGGGTCGTTCCGAGGGCCCGGGTAGACGGATCTCGCGTTTGGAGCGATGCGCTCGGGTACCGTTCAATCCTGCTCCTGGCATTGGTGCTCGGCCTCGGAGGCTGCTCCAAGGCGCCCGAGGGACCCTACGACACTTCCGCGAATCCCGCGACCCAGTACGAAGAAGCACTATCGCAGGCCGCGGCGCAGCACAAGCGGGTGCTGCTTCTATTCGGGGCCAACTGGTGTCCCACCTGTCGCTTGCTCACCAAGGAGATCACCACCGACCCACTCCAGCAGCTCATCGCGGAGAACTTTGTGCCGCTGTACGTAAACATCGGCAAGTGGGACGCGAACATGGATTTTGTCGCAAGATTCGGTAAAGCCGTCGCACAAGGTATCCCGTCGATTGCGGTTGCCGACGCAAATGGCGCGGTCCGGTTCGTGACCCTTGAGGGTGAGATGGCCGCCGTGGGGCAGAACACGAGCGAGGACCTATACGCTTGGTACGAGCAACTGGTAGCACGCCTGAATCAAGGCCCGGAGAGGGAACCAGCCGGGGGCTAGTGAAACGCTGATTGAAAGCGTTTCCGGTCCGAGACAGGGACCGTCCGGCATTTTCAAGCGCCTTTCAGGGACAAGAAAACGGAGCCGTTCAGGAGTCGCGCCTCTCCCAACGCCAGCCATCAATCAGGTTTCCCCTCGTTCCGGGACCACACCCGGCAACCGGACTCCGAGCGTTTTCGATCATTCGCGCCGCCTGTCTCTCGCTATCGCACGTCGGCTCTGCGAGAATTCGCCTTGAATTGGCGTTTGCGTGCTTGGGCGCTCGAATCGGTCGGTTGAATTGCCGGCGCAGCGACAGCGTAACCGCGTTCGGCGATTCGCTCGCACATCCAGCCGCCGGCTTCCCCGGAGCCATGACGTGTCCCGGGATCCAGCCGCTATTCAGCACGCCGGAGCAATCGAGAATGGCGCAACTGCGCATGAGAATCGCACGCACCGAGGACGCATTTCGCGATCTCGAGCCCGCGTGGAACGAAATGATCGCGGATAGCTCCTTCGACGGGCCCTTCCATTCCTGGATTTGGCATCGGATCTGGTGGAAGCATTTCGGGCGTGGCGATTCACCGTATATCGTCACCGGCGAAGACTCGAACGGCCGGCTGCAGCTTGTCGCACCTTTTTCCAAGCGCAAGCGACGGGTGCGCGGGCTTGCCGTCTCCGAGATCCGCTTCATGTCCAACATGAACAGCCCGTTCAATTGCATCATCCATCGTGCAGGCGTCGAGCCGAACGACGCACTTTCGCAAGTGTTGGCCCATCTGGAAGGCAATCGAAAAGATTGGGACACCGTGCTGCTGCGTCATATCCCCCGCGGATCGTTGAACGAAGGGGCGCTCGATGCCGAGTCGCGGCGACTGGGGCTCAGCACGTTGGTCGGCCCCGGCTGGACCAGCGCCTACGTTACCATCGAGCGCCCGTTCGCAGAGTACCTGACCACCCAGCTCGGCAAACGGCGGCGCGGCATCGCCCAGAAGGTCCGCAAGACGACTCAGATGCCGGATTACCGCGTGAACGAATATCGTGAGCCCGAGCAGATGCGGCTCGCGCTCGATCAGGCGTTCGCCGCATCCGCCGCGAGCTGGAAGAAGAAGCTCGGTTCCGACATGGCCGGGTCGGCGAGCATGCGTGGCTTCTACGAGGAGATCTCACCCGTGCTTGCGCAACGCGGGCAAATCCGGATCTGGACCTCGGCGCTTGGCCCCACGCCATTGGCGCTCCAGTACAATTTGGTCGCGGGTGACCGAATGTACCTCCTGATCAACGACTTCAACGAAGCATTCCCCCAGCTCTCGCCGGGCACCGTGCTCTTATACGAGGTCTTGGAACAACTTCACCAAGAGGAATCGGTGGCGCGTTTCCAATTCAGCGGCGACTACTACGATTACAAGTCACATTGGGCGACCGGCATCGAGGAGCACGTCTCATTGGAGCTCTTTCATCGCGGCCTCTATTCACGCGGCTTGCGGCGAATGAAGGATACGTTGCTACCCGCGTTGGCGCGGCTGCAAAAGGGATTGGGTCGTAGGTCCGAGGCAGAGACCACACCAAGCCCACAGTGAAGATTCGCTGCCGGACCGTCCCGCAGCGTCATGCGCCCCGCGGAGCCGGCGCGCGGGAAGCAGTTCCAGCCCCGGCGCTTGGTAGGTCCGCAAGCGCGTTTGCCAGTACGACACGAACATCAAGCGAGCATCGCCCATGACCGGTCGCTATGCCGTTCGGGCCGGCGAGTGGGACCAAGGTGGCGCCACCGTCACGCCCGACGGCGTCAACTTCAGCGTCTTCTCGCGTTACGCCGACCAGGTCGAGCTGCTGCTGTTCGAGCACGCGGACAGCGCAACCGCGTTCCAGACTGTCGTCCTGGACCCGCGGGTCAACCGTACCTTTGTCTTCTGGCATGTCTTCGTCGCGGGGCTGCCCGAGGGCACCTTCTACAACTGGCGCGTCAGAGGGACAGACGGCTGCGGCGCGCGGAGCAGCCGGCTAGACGGCGACAAGGCACTCCTGGACCCTTGGGCGACCACCGTCAGCGACCGCTTGTGGAATCGAGCACGGGCCTGCGGACCCGGCGACAACCTCGCCACTGCGATGCGCGCGCGCGTGACTCGCGATGATTACGATTGGGAGGGCGACCAGCCGATCCACGTGCCGCTCAACAATGCGGTGATCTACGAGCTGCATGTCGGCGGCTTCACCCGACATCCGGCCTCGGGCACACGGCACTCGGGCACGTTCCCGGCGATCATCGAGAAGGTCCCGTACCTAAGCGATCTGGGCATCACCCATGTCGAGCTGATGCCGGTGATGGCCTTCGACCCACAGGACGTGCCGCCACACACGGCGCGCCTGGGGCTGGAGAACTACTGGGGGTACAGCACCCACAGCTTCTTCGCCCCGCATCCGCACTTCGCGGTCGAGCCTGCCCGTGCCCGCGACGAGTTTCGGGACATGGTCAAGGCGCTGCACCGCGCGGGCATCGGCGTAATCCTCGACGTCGTCTTCAATCACACCGCGGAGGGCAACGAGGAGGGACCGACGATTCACTTCAAGGCGCTCGGCAACGAGACCTTCTACCACATCGATTTCGCAGACCCCTGCCGCTACCGGGACTACACCGGTTGCGGCAACACGGTGAACTGCAACCATCCGATGGTCACGCGGTTTCTCGTCGACTCCCTGCTCTACTGGGTGCGGGAAATGCACGTCGACGGCTTTCGTTTCGACCTCGCCAGCGCCCTGGCGCGCGGCGAGGATGGCGAGCCGCAGTATCACGCGCCCGTACTCTGGGCCACCGAGCTGTCTCCAGCGCTGAGCCGTTCGCACCTCATCGCCGAGGCATGGGATGCGGCGGGGTTGTACCAGGTCGGCGATTTCCCGGGCTATCGATGGGCCGAATGGAACGGCCGCTATCGCGACGTCATCCGAGCCTTCGTCAAGGGCGAGCCGGGGCTGATTGCCGAGGTCGCCAGCCGCATCGCGGGCTCCAGCGACCTCTACCAGCCACGCGGACGGCTACCCGTCAACTCCATCAACTTCGTCACCTGCCACGACGGTTTCAGCCTGTGGGACCTGGTCAGCTACGACAAGAAGCACAACGAGGCCAACGGCGAGGACAACCGCGACGGGCACGACCACAACCTGAGCTGGAACTGCGGGGTCGAGGGACCGACGGACGACCCGGGAATCAACACCCTGCGCCGCCGTCAGGCGCGCAACTTCGTAGCGATCTTGATGCTCAGCCAGGGTGTGCCGATGCTCCTGTCCGGCGACGAGGTGCTGGCCACCCGCAACGGCAACAACAACCCTTACTGCCAGAACAACGAGATCTCCTGGATCGACTGGTCCCTACTGGACAAGAACCGAGCGATGCTCGACTTCGTACGCGGTGCAATCGCGCTACGCCGCCGCCACCCCGCACTCACCCGCGATCGATTCCTTACCGGCCAACCTGGACCCAACGGCGGCATGCCGGACGTCGCGTGGCACGGATCTGACCTCGGCCCGCCCGATTGGAGCAATCCGCACGCCCGCGCCCTGGCCTTCACACTCGCCGGCGTGACACCCGACGAGCCACCGCTGCACGTCATCATCAACATGGCCGACGAGCCGCGCGCCTTCGCCCTCCCGCCCCTCGACGGACGCCGCTGGCATTGGGTGATGGACACGGCAGACGAGAAAGGTCTCTTGAATCCCGACGAGCACGGGCCGATCACGGAAGACCGTGTCACTGCGGCCTCGCGGAGTGTCCTAGTGCTGGAGGCCCTTACGAGCTGACCCGTTAGGGTTAGCGCGTTCGGACAACGGTCGCTGCAAGCCGCCGCTTGTACGATCGGTTACGTAGCCCGAAACCACGTACAGACGGCCGTTTCCCATCGGGCGATCAAGGGCGGCCTTCTCTCGTGCGGCTCGGACTTTGACCTCGTCGCGACTGGTGCCTGTTTTCTGTGTTTCGCGATGCGCCGATTCGCCTAAAGGGATCTGACCCCTATACGCCACTATCAGCCCTGGCGAGCATAGCGAACTTATCCGGGCCATCGTTGAGGACTTCGCCCCGCGGTTCGCGCCGGGCAGCGTGCTGGTTTACGCTGGAGACACGGGCGACAAGTGGGGCTACTTCGACGCAGCCTTGTTGGCA
>JBGSTR010000493.1:0-1510 GCA_041736365.1 Chromatiaceae bacterium
GCCGTCGTTGGCCATCCCCAGCTTCCCGAGGCGGCGAGCCGGTTGCAACGCGGCTTCGTGGCGCGCGCGCAATCCGGGTCGCTCGCGCCGGCGGAACGCTCGCTGGACAACCGGGGGTCCATGGTGAAACCATGCCCCCCGAGAAACTCTTCGTAGCGTGCTGGAGCCGATAGAGAATAGTGGAATTCCGAATTATTCCGGTCACACCGTTCCAGCAGAATTGCACCGTGTTGTGGTGCGAGAATACGCGTCGCGCCGCGATCGTCGATCCGGGCGGGGAGGCGGAGCGCATTCTGGGGCTGGTCGAGGCGCTGAAACTGGAGCCGGAGCAGATCCTGCTCACCCATGGGCACCTCGACCATGTCGGCGGCACGGCGGATGTCGCCAATCGATTGGGGATTCCGATCGTGGGGCCCCACCGCGAGGATTCGTTTCTCATCCACGCCTTGCCGACCCAATGCCAGATGTTTGGTCTTCCGCCGGTGAACGAGTTCGAGCCCGATCGGTGGCTCGAGACCGGCGACTCGGTGAAGGTAGGCGACCAGCGGTTGGAGGTTCTGCACTGCCCGGGCCACACGCCGGGGCATGTGGTGTTTTTCGACCGAGCGGGTCGTCTCGCCCAAGTCGGCGACGTGCTGTTCCGAGGCTCGATCGGCCGCACCGATTTTCCCCGAGGGAATCATCAGCAGCTGCTGGATTCAATTACTCAGCGGCTCTTTCCGCTTGGCGACGACGTGCGCTTCATTTCCGGTCACGGCCCCATGTCGAGCTTTGGGGACGAGCGGCGAACCAACCCATTCGTGGGCGATCCGCGTCCGGAATGGAGCTAGGGGTACGCCGATCAAATGCCTTGCCGGCATCTGATCGGCTCGCGCTACGAGATGCGCGACTCTCGGGCCGCTCCATTGTCGTGTCGCTGGCGCTTGAAAATGCCGGGCCAACCCTGGCTCGGACAGGAAACGCAATCAGTCAGCGTTTCCCTGGTTATGGTTTAGCACGGAGCCTCATGCCAACTCGGGGCGCCGTGGCCGAGTGGTCTCGATCGCCAGGAAACAGCCGGGAACGACATCATGCGCAAAGCGGTCAGCGACGGGACGCGAACGACGAAGGAAGGCAGCGGACGCAGTTATTGGGTCCGCTCCGCGCCGCAGGAGCCTAAATCCGAGACCGCGGAAAGCGCCGCGAAACGCTCGGACAAACCTCGCTTCCTCGAACCCTATCGCTTGTCTCCCGAGCGCCGTTCCGAGCTGCTGGAACCCCTGATCGCAGCCGGCATCGGCGATTCGGACAGCCGAGACCTCTTCGCTGCGGCGGTCGAGTACGACATCGCCAGTTGCCGCCAACATGAGCCCGAGCACGAGCCGGCGCCAGAGCCCGAAGCCGTCCCTGCACCCGTTGACGTCTTGCCGTCCGGTCCGCTGCCGGACCTCAGCGATCAGGCGCGCGCGCTCTCCGCCGCACTCGATGGTATTGATCCGGCCGCGCATGAGGCGCTGACCACGGCCCTGCA
>JBGSTR010000566.1:0-11923 GCA_041736365.1 Chromatiaceae bacterium
GCCGTCGGTCGCCGTGAAGGTGACCGTGGTCGTGGTTCCGGGCGACAGCGCCGCCGGGAAGCTCCCCGGGGCGTCGTTGCCGACCGTCGGGGCCGTGGCGTCCTCCGTATCGGACGCAGTCGCGGAAGCGAGCCAAAGCGCGATCGCGGAATCGGTGGCCAACACCGAAGTCGTGCCGTTCGGCAATTCAATCGTCAGCGCGACCGGTGCGTTCACGGTCGGCGCCGTATTCGGCGTCTCGGACAACTGGACGGTTGCCGTACCCGTACCGACCGCCCCGGCCGTGTCGGTGGCGCTGAAGGTCACGAGCGTGTCGCCGAACTGGAAGTCCGTGGGTGCGTCGTTGGATACCGGCAGCGAGCCATCCTCTGGATCGGACGCGGTTGCGGAAGCCAACCAGGCCGCGATCGGGGCGTCGGCCGCGGGATACGAGGTCGCGCACAAGGGCGCGGTCACCGTCAGCGGGTCGGGTACCGGCGGTGTAATCACCGGAAGCTGGTTGGCGCTCAGGAACCGCAGCATGCCGCCGATCTCGTCGCTCTGGGCGAAGTTGTTCGGGTCGCTGGGGTTGGTCATGAAGCCGTTGCCGTCGTAGACCGCGTAGCGGCCGGTCGCCGGCGGGGTGACGGCCGGAACGGTGATGGTCGCGTCCATGGTCTTGAGCGGCGGTAGCATGGCGGTGTACTGCTCGCGGGGCGCGAAGCCACCGAACGTGTCGCCGTTCTGCCAGGTGTAGCGGAAACCGTCCTCCGCATGGATGCTCATGTACAGGCCTTGCAGGGTCGGCACATGGGTCTCGCTGGCGGCGCTTAGGAAGCGCACCAGGGTGGTCTCGCCGGCGGAGCCCGCGGGAATGTCGGCCATGCCGTCGACGTAGGGCTCGCCGTCTACCAGGAACCACTGGGCCTGGTAATGGATGGACGTGGTGTAGCTGCCGTCGTCAATCGCGTAGTTGTGTGCGGGATCGACGTCGCTGTAGAAGAGCACCACCTCGTTGTCGTAGGGCACGCCGAGGTAGGCCTCGCCCGCCGCCGCGTCCTTGGTCAGCGCGCCGTAGAGGCCCATGTAGACCTGCTTCTGGGGCCAGGTGCCGCTGTGGTAGATGAAGGTGCCGGAACGGCTCAGCGGATTGTTCCGGGCGACGTTCCAGAAGTACTGGGCCTTGCCCCCGCTCGCCGCGGCGTCCACGCCGTAGGAGCGAACCCGCGCCTCTGGTCCGGGCCGCGGCCCGGTTGAGCCGTCGTTCCAGGTCGGACCACCCGCGTCGGAGGAGAAGGGAAGCTCCTGACCGGGGATGACGATCGAGGTGGGCTCGGGCAGCCCGTTGGTGAGGAAGATGCGTAGTCCGGCGGTGTCGGTCGGATCGAGGGTTACACGCGGCCCCGGGATAGTCGCGGGAGGCAGCGCGTTGACGCAATCCAATCTGGCCTGGAACGCCGCCGCACCCGTGCCGGCAATGTCGTAGCAACGGGTGTTGGTGCCGTCGCCTGTGTCCTCGACATAGCCCCACATGGGCACGGCCTGGGTTCCACCGCCGGAGACCGGCAGGCCCTTGGTGAACGGCTTGGCCGCCAGGTAGACGTCCAGGGCCGCGGCGGGGCCGGCGGCAAGTGCCAAACCCCCGCCGAGCAACGCCAGTTTCGCGTAGCGATTCATGTCTCTAAACCTTTTCATGTTCGTTCCCTCCGCCCCTTATTGGATTTCTACGTAGGGCGGGAGCACGACCACCGCGCTCAAAGACCCGCCGGGGAAGATGTTGAACGTCGTCAGCTCCTTCTCGGCATGGGAGTGCCACACCAGGAAGTAGCCGCCGAACGGGTTCAGGCCGCCCTCGCCGGGGGGCAGGTCGCCGGTGTCGCCGAGGAACGGGCTTCCGCTCCACCAGCCGCCGAGCGTCAGGTCGCCGACACCCGGTAGATCGACGGGCAGCGCCTTGCCGTGATCCGCGCAGTATTCGTGGTTCGCATCGTCGAAGCCGTCGGCGTCACCGTCGTTGCAATTGTCGTCGTGGCACATCACGCCGAGGTTGTTGTCGTCTTCCATGTTGTTGTCGCTGTCCGTGCAGGTGCTGCTGACCGGGCCGTAGATGTCCCAGTTCAGGTCCTTGCCGGTCCAGGTCCAGATCATGTCGACGGTCTGTTTCGGCGCCGAGTTGAGCGTGTTGTCGGTGCGCCCGAGATCGGCGGCGAACCCGTCGCTGGAGAGCATCCGCCCGTCGCGGCCGACGAAGCGCAGGTTCTCGCCGTGGAAGTGGAACGGATGGCTGTCTTGGCCGACGTTGACCGCGCGTACCAGCACCTTGTCGCCGGGGTGGGCCTGCGCCAAGGATTCGTAGGGCTGATTGGGGAACAGGTTGTTGTAGTTGCCCTGGAACAGATCGGGGAACACCCGCCCGTTGACGAACCAGATGGTCGCGTAGCGGTCGCTGTAGGTGAAATGCTCAACGTGGCCGCGCTCCGTCTGATTGTGGATGTCAGGATCGGCCTCGGTCAGGAGATAGAGGAACTCCTGGTCGTAATCCGAGCCCGTGCCCTGCCCGTAGACGCTGCGCGCGGTTGCCGCGTCGTAGTCACCGGGTCTGACGATCAGCGCTCCGGCGAGCCCCATCTCCTGGTGCAGGCCGGGGTTGGCGCCGTCCAGGCTGTGGTAGACGTAGGTGCCCGGCTCTCCGGCGATAAACCTATAGGTCACGGTCTCGCCGGCGTTGGACGAAGACCGAGTCACCAGCCCCTGGGAGCCGCCGGTGGCGGTTACCTGATGTCCGGTAACGACGATGGAGACCGGGTCCGGCACACCATAGTTGGTGAGCTGGATGCTCACCGCGTCACCCTCTTTGACGATCAGCGTAGGGGCCGGGTACTGAGGTACGAAATAGCCGTTGCCCTCGGCATGGGTCGCGCTGCCGCCGCTGCCGAGGTCGCCAAAACCCCACATATACAGACTGCTGCTGTCGGGCAGGCTGATATAGAAGGGATAGGTGTAGAGCTTGAAGCCGTCCGCGGGCTGGGTGATCCCGCGAATATCGTGGGCGGCCTGCGCGCTCTGCCATGGCAGGGCGAATGCCGTGCCCAGCAGCAGGGCGCCGCACAGGCGTCCGATCGTCTTGAATTTGTATGTCATTGTGATTCTCTCCAATCCTGCTTCGGCTTCGGCCTAGTTCACGACGATCTCGGTGATCATTCCGCCGTCCATCTCGTTTCGATTACTCATCTGATGGAGCTCGGTGGTCTGCAGGAAGTAGGTCCCTGGCGCCACGCCGGCGGTATCGATCAACACATCCATGCTCTCCCCGCCGCCCGAGTTGATCGATGCCGACTCGACGTAGAGGTTCTTGCCGTCCGGCCCGCGCATGTGCCGCGCGCCGGTGCCCACCTGCTTCATCGTCAGACCCGGTGCGGTGAGGGTCCAAAAGCGGTCGAGGCCGACGTTGGAGATGCGCAGCAGCAGCTTTTGCCCCGCCAATACCGTGATCGCCGAGTCCAGCTTCTGGGTCGGCAGATCGCCGGAGGGCGGCGCGGGCAGGTCGCCCACCTTGACCGTATCCGGGTAGCCGCGGCCGTTGAGCTGGGGGTAGTCGCTCTCCAGGGTGGAGAACGGCAGCGGCTGCACCGCGATGTGCTCCTCGTGGAAGTAGGAGTCGAAGCCGCCGAGCTGGATGGCCTTCTCCACGTCCCAGGCGGTGGTGCCGTCGCCGTCATTGTAGGTGTAGCCACCGGACCCGCCGCTGGCGCGTCCCGCGGGGCCGCAGTTCCCGTTTGAAACACCCTGATCGTTCAGGCAGCCGGTGAAGTCTTGCTTCGGGTGCACGAAGAGATTGGCGAGCATGCCCATCTCCATGTGCTCGGTGGCCTCCACGTGGCAGTGGTAGAGGTAGGTGCCGGGCTCGACGATGTTGTAGTAGTAGGTCAGGGTGCCGCCCATGTTGATGGAGACCGAGACCTCCGGCACGCCGTCGAACACGCTGGCCGCATTGGGAAAGCCGTGAAAGTGGACGGTATGCGGGTCGAACAGATCGGGGCGCATGGTGGTGCCGACGTTGGTCAGCGAGAGGTAAAACTCCTGCCCCTCCTCCAGCTCGATGGTCGGTCCCGGCCACTCGTTGTTGAGGATGCCGCTGGAGATCACGTCCGTCGGCGGGGTGCCGGTGCGGTCGCCGAAGCCGAAGGTGTAGAGCTCGCTGCCGTCGGCCATCACCGCGAACCCGTCGCCCGCGATGAAGTGCTTACAAACGGTGTTTGGCGGTTGGGACTCGCCGGGACTATTCCAGACGGCATCGCCGTCGATGTCGCCCGGGCATTGCACATTGACGTTCGCTTGCGCGACGCCGAGACCTCCGATCAGTGCCATCGAGACGGCCGTCTGGAGGGCACGCTTGTTGAAGGAGCCATTCATTCCTGTATTCCTCGTTGTTGTGCCTGACGCGTGGCCGGCCTCCGCCGGGCTCGCGGCTCACGCCGCGGCCCCGACGGGAAACCGGACCGTCTCGACTAGGGCGTGCGCTCGTCCGCGCCGATGTCGGTGTTCGACGTGCCCCGTGGATCGTCGTCGAAGTCCCGGCTGCCCAGGGTGCCCAGCGTGCCGCCCGCGTTGTTCGGGCTACCCGCGTCGATCGCCGGCGAGTCTTGGAGGAGGTGGTAGTCGCCGGCGGCGAGCGTCAGCGGGCCGAAGGTCACCTGGATGAAGTTGCCGCCCTCGTCGAAGGCACCGGCGGTTTGCAGCGTCGTGAACTCGGGGATGTTCAGACTGTCGCGCGGACCGTTGAAGTAAGGCTGCACGAACCGCGGGTCCGTCCCCACGATGTTGGCGCCTCCGGTCACATAGGCGTCGGTCAGCAACGAGTACACCGGGCCGAGCAGGCCACCGGGCACGCCGAGCACCGCGAGGTCGTGGTAGACGTCGGCGCAACCGTTGGCGGTATCGGTGCAACCCGCCGGGAACAGCCCCACCTCGGTGATCGTCGTCGCCGGATCGTCATAGTTGAGCCAATAAAACGAGCGGTTCTGGTAGACGATGTTGCTGCGCAACTCCGGGTTGGAGAACAGGTCCTGATCCCGACCGCCGATGTCCGGGGTATTCGCCATCAGCAGTGCGAAGTCGCCGCTGTGTGCGCGCGAGACGATGCCCGCCGGTTGCGGAACCGTGACGTTCGGGTCGTTCGAGGCGGCCAAGGCAGTGGTCGCCGTCGAGTCGTTGTGGGCGATGGTGTTGTAGCGGAAGTTGGCCTTTACCGAGTTCTCCATGGACACGCCGCCGCCCGCCAGACCGGCAACGTTGTTCGTGATCATGTTGTTGAACAGGTAGACGATGTCCCAGGTGGCACTCCGGCCGGGGCTCGCCACCACATCCTCGCCGTTGACGTTCTCGATGCGGATGCCGCCGCCGTCGCCGGCCCCCGCCAGGTTGCCCCGGATGAGATTGGCGTCGACACTCAGCGAGCCGGTGCCCGGGCTCACCAGATAGCCACCGGTGGGCTGCAAGCCCGGTTGGCCGCCGATGTAGATGCCGCCGCCGGACTCCGGCCCGGCCTGATTGAACGACTCGTTGAAGATGATGGTGTTGTCCGCGATCAGGCCATTGTCCGAGAAGCCCAGGTGGCCGACACCGGCGCCGCTGCCGACGCTGTAGTTGCCGCACACCCAGTTGTCCTCGACCTTGTAGCCGTCGGCGCCCGTCATCAGACCGATGCCGCCCCCGACGCCGTCGGCGTTGATGCCGCCGTTCTGGATGACCAGGTTGTGGTGGATGCGGATCTGATCATTGACCGCATCGTCGTAGACCAGCAGACCCGTAGCGGCGTCCTGATGGCTGAGGACCGGATGGCCGACGCGGATGCCGCCACCGTAGAAGCCGGCATTGCCGGTCAGGCGGTTGTTGGCGATGTTCATGTAGCCGGCGTGGCCGTTGACCACAATGCCACCGCCCTGGGTTGCGCCGACGATGGTGAAGCCGTCGATACGCGCGCCGCGGTTCGGAAGTCCCATAAACCAGTCGGGGAAGGAGTCCTTGCCGGCGACGAAGATCCCGGCCCCCTCTTCGGTCGGGAACAGGGGTGCACCCAGCGCCGCGAAGCCGCCGGGCGCCAGCTCCTGGCCGGGCAGCAGCGTGATGTCGCCGAAGCTCACCAGATCCTCGACCTTGGTGCGCCAGGCGTTGATCTTCTCCGTGGGCACCTGGCGCGCGTTCAGGGTTACGGCGCCCGCGCCCCAGCCCTGTAGCTTGACCGGCTTCCACTGAATGACCAGCTCTTCATAGACGCCCGGCGCGACCAGGATCAGGTCGGCCGGGGCCGCGTTGTCGATCGCATCCTGGATCGGCGTGGCCGGATAGGCTGCTGGCGTGACGTTGTGCACCGCATACAGCTCGCCGGGCTGGTAGCCGTCGCTTCCATCCGCATCCGGCTTTACGCCGTACTCCGTGCCGGCGCAGTTGCGGCTATTGGTGTTGGTGTCGCAGATGCCAACCGTTAGGGTCACGCCGATCGGTGACTCGACCTTCGCTCCATTCGCCACCATGAGCTGGTAGTCGCCCGGGGCCTGAGTATTGGGCACCTCGGCGCGGATGCGGTTCGGGGCCCAGGAGACGACCTGGAGGTCGGTTTGAACGCCGTTGGCGTCTTCGATCCAGACCCGACCGCGCGAACCGAAGCGATAGTCGCGCCTGATGGTCTCTTGGCGTGGATTGACCCCGTCCCAGTCCGGATTGGGTACGAGCATCCGGCCCATGGAGCGGATGGCGATGCGCTGACCGCGGCCGCGATTGATGCCGACCGTGCCCCCGGCGGCGACGAAGGGACCTCGCGTACCGTTGAGCCCGGTCACCGACGCGATCATCGGGGTCTGATCCGCCTGCTCGCAGTCCACCGGATGGGTGGGCGGGTTGGCGAAGGCCGCGATCGAGACGACGGGTGTATCCAGGTAGGTCGTGTCGCCAGGCATGTATTGGAAGGTGTAGCAGAACTGGCTGAACTGGGGCTTGTAGTTCGGATCCAGTATGAATTCCGGCAGGTCCGATCCCGGCGCGTAGTCCGGGTTCGCGATCGGGCCGGCGTCGTTCATGCAGGAGACCAGCATGTTCGGCGACACGCCGGACGGCATCGGCAGGTTCACCGAATAGGTCGAGGGCAGCGCGGCGTTGTAGCGCCCGAACTCGTCCGCATAGACCCGGTTCACCAGATGTCCCGCCCAGTCGTAGAAGGCGACCGGCACATAGGGCGGCGCGTACTTCTCACCGAAGGCCGGGGAGTTCGGGTTGAACTCGTTGGCCAGATCGTTCAGCACCACACCAGTGGCGTTGGCCGCGATCGGGGTGTCGGTCATGAAGAAGAAGTTGGCCGCCGCATTCTGCGCCGCGGACAGCGACACGAGCTTGCGGTCGCAGAGCGGACGCGGGTCGCCGGCGAAGGGGGCCGCCGCGTCGGTGGAGTTGAAGCCGGGGCTGAGGACGGAGCCTTCGCCGTCCACGGTGGCGAAGCTCAGATACGGCGGCACGATGCGCAGGTCACCCACGCATACCGGGTCCAGCGCCTGGGGCGAGGGAATGTACTGATCGCCGAAGTCGACGTTCTTGTCTTCCTCCTTGACCAGCTTGTAGCCGGGGGGCGTGGCGGCCTGGACGATATAGTCGCCCGGCAGCAGCCAACCATCGGCGGGCAGGATGTCGGACAAGCTGCCGAGCGTGGCGGCGCCCTGCTTCCAGGGCAAACTACCGGAGGCGGTGTAGAAGGCGTCTAGCTTGAGCTTGATCGCGGCGGGCAGGACGTCCAAGTTGTAGGAGGCGATGGCCCAGCCGCCGTCGAAGACGCCGGGACGCACCTGATTGAAGTTGCGCAGGCCGTCGAAGCAGCGGGCGTCCTCTTGCGGCGTGATCGTGCCGTCGAGATCGACATCGATCTGGTTGGCGCCTTGGCAGCCGGTGGGCAGGCTGTCGTCCCAGCTATCGGACCAGGTGACCTGCAGTGCGTCGCCGAAGTCGAAGGTCCGGTTGCCGTTGTTGTCGACGTCCTCAGGGCCCATCGTTCCACCGTCGGCCCAACCGAGTGGATAGTTATCGACGTCGGCCAACTGGATCCCCGCGATACCATTGATGTCGTCAATCAAACTGTCGTCGGTATCGCGTGCGCCGTTTCCGTTCCAGTCGATGTCGCAGGCGTCCACCGGAAAGTTGCCGAGCGGCGCGCAGTCGATGTCGCCGTCAGCGTAGAGGGCGACCTGAACACGCGGGATGCCGGGCTCCCAGGTCTCGCCGACCGCAAGGCGGGGGTCGTTCTCGGCACGGGTGGTGGCGTAGTGGACGATGCCCGAGAGGCCGCCGTTCTCGCCGACGAACGTGATGGCAGGCGGCACAGACGTGAAATCGAACACGTCGGTGACGTACTCGGCCTTGCCGAACTGCAGCACGTTGGTCTGGCCGAGGAATGCCTGGAAGGCCTGGGTCAGGACCGGGCCGGTCTCGGTACGAGACAGGTTGTCGTTGGTGTTGGGATTCACGATGGAAGCGCCGACGGTGCAGTCGAAGTCCGGGTCATCCGGGTTCGTGGACTGTGCCGGGGTGCAGACCTGGGGCTGAGGCGTCAGTGCGCCGAAGCCGGGGAAGAGCTCCGTGGACTTGTCGACCAGACCGCCCGCGTCGATGACGAAGGTGGCGCCGGTCGCCTTCTTGTTGGTGAAGCCGACCTCGGCCACCAGCCAATGGAAGAAGGGGAAGACCTCGTCGAACGGGGCCAGACCCTCGCCGTCGGTCGGAAAGGCCTGATAGGCCGCGCCATTGCGCCAGCGGATGCCGACCGGCCCCGCCTCAGGGCCGACCGGGCCCTCGTTGGCGTCCCAGAATCCGTTCTGATTGAGGTCGTTGAAGATGGCCGTGTTGAGCCGTGCGAACCAGTTAAAGATCGGCACCTCCCCCAGGGCGCAGCCGCCGACACAGTCGCCGTTTACAACATTGACGGGCTGGGTGGCGATGACCGCGTCGAGGTTGATGTCCCAAACCTTGAGCTGATAGCTGCCGTCCGGCACGCCGGGGATGCTGAAGCCGCTATTGCCGTCGCAAGGCGCGGCATACAGCGCCCGGCCAGGAACCAGGCCACCCTCGTTCAGGGCGACCCAGCAACCCGGCAGCGGTCGTCCGCTATAGAAGGTGAAGTCCGGCGAGCGCGACATGTGCATGTCGGTGATGGTGCCGGTGATCTCGACGCCGCCGCCGAGCAGGTCGGAGGCGACGCGATCCTCGCGCACAAAACCCACGAAGGCGTGCGGGCCGGGCAGACCGAACTCGACGAAGAACGGCGGCTCGTTGGCCTTGACCCAGGCGTCGATGACCTGTGTGCCCTCGATGGTGGACACCTGGATCCAATTGGGCGCGGCCAACGGCGCGGTTACGACAATGCCATACTTGCCGGGCGCCAGGTTCTTGACCAGCAGGTAGCCGTCCGCATCCGGGTGGAGGGTGCCGTCGCCGCGGGTGGCGACGCAATTTTCCGTGCTCGGATCACAGTTGGGCCGATAGGTGGTGCCGAGCTGGTTGCCGAAGGCGTCCTGCAGCACCGGTCCACCCTGCTGGCCATAGAGGCCGGCCGGATCTTCCAGGGTGACGCTGAATTGGGTCCAGTCCACGGGGCTGAAGCCGTCCGGTCCGACTCCATCCGCATTGACCGTGTTCTCCTCCTCGGGCAGGTCGGGTGTGCCGTTCAGAGGATAATTGTCCTCGAACAGGAAGATGGCGATCTGCGCGGTCGGGATCGGGTGCTGCTCGACGACGACGGTGACCGCCTCGGGGCCGCCGGCGATCTCGACCGGCCGACCGGTCATCTGGTACCCGGAATAGGGGAGCACCGAGACGTAGTAGCGGCCGTTCGGCAGATCCACGGAGGGGTTGTCCGAGTTGCCGGTGTGCTCGACCGGGTGGTTGCTGGCGTGGAAGCCGAAGGAGAGCATGTCCGCGCGGGCCGGCGGGTTCGCCGGATCGACCGCGAAGGTGGTGTCCTGCTGGACGATGTACTTGAAGCCGCCGACCGCCGCTCCGTTTCCGTCCACTACATTGACCGTTAGGTTCGCCGCCTGGGCCGCAAGACCCAGCACGGCCGCGGCTATGCCCAGCGCATAGCGCGCCGCGGTCGCGGCGGGGTTACGTCTTCTGCTCATTGTCATCTTCATCCCTCTCCATCCAACTTTTTTCAGGAAGGCCGTTCCAAGCCCCGTGACACGGCAAGTGGCTCGTCGCACGGGGGTTTCCAGCGCAACCGACCTTTTGCTCGACCGGGCAGGCAGCTCCGGCGACGGGCGGTACGTGGACGTGGCCAATTGTTCTCGCGCCATGCGGTCGGGGGATCCCCCGTGGGACGACCGGGCGCTCGTACTCTGACACGCTGTCAGTGTGACTAAGTGGTATGCCCGAACACAGTGGGGCGACGGTCCGTTTTGGGGGCGGGTTCACCCTATTTCCGCGGTTGCGGAGGAGCGGGTTGCGCGGGGGGTTGCGGCAGTCTCGGCGGCTATCCGGCCGAGTTAAAGAGAGAGTTGGAGCGTGCGGCGTAGCGCGCGGGCGCCTACCAGCGACCGCGGACGGGGGTGTCGGTCGCGATTCCGAAGGGGCCAGTCAAGGTGTCGCCGGAATCCCGGCTGAAACTTCCGTTGGTGTCCAAGAGGAAGCGACGATCAAGTGGGCGCCAGACGCCGATCTCGTCGCTCCCGTCCCCATTCCAGTCGCCGGTCACCGGAAAGTCGGCGCTCTGGCCGAATGCGACCACGATATCGGCCGCGTCACGCTTGAAGTTGCCGTTGTAGTCGAGGATGAAGCTGCGCTTGCTAGCTCGCCAGACGCCGATCTCATCGACGCCGTCACCATTCCAATCGCCGGCCACCGGAAGATCGCCATCGCGACCGAAGGCGCGATTGAGATCGCCCTTGTCTTCCGCGAGGCTGCCGTTGGCGTCTAGCAGGAAACGCCAGGTAGCCGGACGCCAGACACCGATGTCGTCGATCCCGTCGCCGTCCCAGTCGCCGGTCACGGGAATGTCCCCAACGGCGCCGAAGGTCGCTCTGATGTCGCCGCCCGCCGGCCCGTCCCAACGGTCGTTGGCGTTGGCATCGAGCATGAACCGCCGGGTGCCCTGTCGCCAGACTCCGACCTCGTCGATGCCGTCGCCATTCCAGTCTCCCGTCAGCGGAAGATCGCTCCCTTGACCGAATGCGAAGACCAGGTCGCCCCCGGCGCTGCCATCCCACTGGTCGTTGGCGTTGAAGTCGAGCTTGAAGCGCGTTCCGTGGCGAATGCCCACGAGATCTCGGGAAGGCGCGGCGCCGAAGGTGAAGTCGTCCGCGAACACCAAGCGCGCCTGCCCCACCTTGCCGTCAAGCTCGCGAAACTGGAACTTGCGGAACCCCGAGGTGCGGATGACTCCCAGGAACTGGTGGCCGCTGCCGGAGAGCTTGGCAAGCCCGACGCGCGTGCTGCCGTCGAGCACCACGGCAAGGTTCGCCCCGGCGAATCCGCTGAAGAATCCGCCGACGCCCAGCAGCCGCGGCTCGGTATCGAGCAGGGTACCGGTCACTCCGTCGTGGTAGAGACAGTGGTTCGCGGGCTTGTCGACGTCGCAGCTCGTCACTGCACCGCTCGCCGACCCGTGCTTGGGGTCGTAGACGCCCCATTTCCCCGTGCGCGAGGCGCCGGCAGCGGTGGAGATTCCGTTGTCTCGCGGATGATTGGTGGTCCAGACGATGCCGTTGCTGGTGACGCTCGGCTGGGTGTCGATGACCGGTGTGGTCGCTGGACCGGTAGTACGCGCGGCGCCCCAGACGCGATCACTCTCGAATTTCTCGGTGAATGTGTCGCCTGTAACACGGCGCAGCTGGGTGACGAAGTCTGGCGGCTTAGGCACACGAACAAATCCGGCCCGCCGGAGCAGGTCGCGGCCGCCGGCGCGCTCGCC